>JAJYGM010000242.1 GCA_021785095.1 Actinomycetes bacterium | reverse complement strand
CAGCCCACCCGCTACGCCGGACACACTATCTGGGGCGTCTACGTCGCGGGTGACGCGCTGCACGTCTGGACCCGCGAGGAGGTAGCCGCGCTGCGTGGTCACGGCATCGAGGGCGTGCTGCCCATCGTCGTACCGCCCCAGGGCGAGGAGTGGTGGGACGTGAACTTCGGCTACGGCGTCCTAGAGCAGCTCGTGCAGGACGCGCTCGCGTGGGGAGTGCCCAAGGGCTCGCCGCTCTGCCTCGACCTCGAGGAGGCTCAGTCGTCCGCCATGCGCTCGCCCGTGGACGTGCTGCACGCCTGGGCCGTCGCCACCCGGGTCCACGGCCTGCGCACCTGGACCTACGGCAGCGCCGCCGCGCTCGCGGCCGACATGTGGGCCTTCAAGTGGCTGGCCGACTGGCCCGCGACCGTGCCGAGTGACCCGGTCCCGCCCGAGGGCATCACCGCCTGGCAGTACGCCGGCAACGTGCTCGGCATCGATGAGTCGGTGTTCCGGCCCGGGCACGACTTCCTCTCGCCCGAGCTGACCGTCGTCACCGTCCCCGCCGTCGCGGCCGAGACGGCACCCGTCGAGGCCCCGGCCACACCGGCTGCCGAGGTCGCCACTCCGGCCGGCGCCGAGTCGGTCACTTCTGCCGACGTAACGCCACCCACGACGGCGTCTCCTCCCGAGGTAGCGTCGGCGTCGGCCACCCCTCCCGACACGCTGGAGAGCATCGCCCACGACCTCGCCGATCTCGCGGCCCGCATGGCCGCCCTGTTCGGGGCGGCGTCGTGAGGAGCCGTCGCCCACTAGGGCGCCGCGTGGTCGGCCACGTGCTGCGCGTATCGCTCATTGGGGCGCTGATGCTCTACGAGACCTATCGCATCCACCACCACCGAAAGGCACACACATGACATTCAGTCCGGTAGTACTCGCCTTCTTCCGAGCGGTCGAGCAGTTCGTCCGCAAGTCGGGAGCCTGGGCCATCATCGTCAACGACCTGACACGCACCTTCCACGTGAGCGGGAGCTACGGCCTCAACTCGGTGCTGACCGCCATCGCCGGCAGCCTGATCTACGCCGACCACGTCGCCGCCAAGAAGAGCCCGCCGACCCCCGTCGCATAATCGTGAGCGGGGCCGAGGTGGCAGCGATCGGGGTCTTCGTGCCCATCAGCGGGGCTCTCCTGGCGACCCTGTTTCGGTTGGGCTCGGTGATGGGCCGCATCGACGCGACGCTGCGCGACCACGACCGACGCATCGAGGATCTGGAGTCGCGACGCTCGTATCAGTGAGGTGCCCGTGATACACTGAGAGCAGGCCTGACCGCCTGCTCGGTGAACCCCGGTCCCTCGTGGGCCGGGGTTCGCTATTTGTTTGGAGGTGAGTATGGCGGTCGGCAATCGGAGCGTAGAGGGGTGGAACGCGCTCGCCCCCTCGACGCGCCGGCGCTGGATCGCCGCGTACGGTGGCAGTGAGGATGCCGCCCTGGAGGCGTACCGCAACGGAGCCTCTCTCACCCGGGAGCAACGCGGGCACGCTCAGACCCCGGAGCGCCCTATTCGGGCACTGCTCAATCCCACCGCCTATCCCCGCTACGTCGCCCGGCACCTGGACGAGCTCAACCGACTGGCCCGCGAGCGTGGGGAGAAGCCCAAGGGAGAGGGACCGCGAGGACCGGCGGCGCGGGACTACTACGACCCCGAGGCCGGCGACTATACCTGGGTCGTCAGGCCGACCCGCATCGGCCAGGGTGAGGACTGCTGGCACGCCTCTGCGAAGTTCAGGACGATGCCCGAGGCCCAACTATGGGCGCGACAGTCCGGCGCCCCGGCGGGAGTAGTGGTGGTGGTGGACTGGGGACCCGACGTGCTCTATCGCTGGGAAGTATGGTTCGTCTACCCCTGCCCGGACAAGGGAAAGAAGCGGCGTTAAGGCTTGACAGGTAGCCACCACTCGCCTACACTTAGCACATACGCAGTACCGAGCAGGAGGTCAGAAATGAACAAGGTGGAACTGTGACCGAGACGACACGGACCGAGACCCAGATGTGGGCGGTGAGACTCACGAGCCGCGACTGCGTGCTGGCGGAGGTGGCGCTGGAATACCTAGCCGTGACCTACAACGAGTGGAGCGACGGCGGTACGCCGCGAGCGGCATTCTGGGCCGAGAAGGCGAACGACTGCATCACGGCGCTGGCGCACCTGAAGGAGCGGACCTACGTGCACAGTGACGAGGTGGCGCGATGACCGCCCTCGCCTACAACGGGACCACGACGGTCGGCTTCATGATGCGCCTTCCGGGGACGGAGGGAGCCGAGCGGGGCGACTACGCCGCCTACTGCTCGCACTGCTGGATGGCCGACCCGATGCGCTGGATGCTGATGGACCACCGGCCGATCAGCGAGCGCGAGGCCGCACTGGAGTATTACGACGAGGGCGAGCCGATGACGTGCGAGAGCTGCGGGGAGGTGCTGGCATGACCGATGACCTGAGCGCTGAGCCGCGCAGCGTGACGATTCGGCTCACCGAGGCGGAGGGATGGCGCGTCGAGACTGGAGTCCAGTTCCTGATCTTCGAGCACCACAAGGCCGCCAATGAGCGCGGCGTGTATGACGCGCAATGGAAGGAAGAGACCAGCGTGCTGGAGCGGACACTGGCGCACGTGAGGGAGCGGACCATCGAGTACGCCGCCGACGACACAACGCCTGAGCTGGTGTGCGACCACTGCGGCCAGCCGGTCGTCGTCGTCGGTCGGCTCTACAAGCACCTCGACTCGCATCGGTACGGTGACGGGACTCGCCCCACCTGGTTCGCGTGCTACTACATGACTGACGGTACGGGGCACGGAACCAATTGTGAAGTGAACGGACTCGACAGGGTGCCCGACGAGGAGACGCGATGACCGACGACACCACGGACCTGCCGATCCACCAGGCGCTTGACGTGCGAGAGCTGCGGGGAGGTGCTGGCATGACCTACTACAAGTGGCTGCTGCCCGACGGTCGTACCCCGATCCAGCGCACGCCGTGGCCGGTCGC
>JAJYGM010000592.1 GCA_021785095.1 Actinomycetes bacterium | reverse complement strand
CGAACCTGCGCACGGCGATGGAGGCCGGACCAGGAGTGAAGCGGTGAGCGCCCTGCTCGAGGTCGACAGCGTGTCGCGAGCCTTCGGCGGGCTGGTGGCGCTCGACGGCTGCTCGCTGCGTGTCGAAGAAGGGAAGGTCGCCGGGCTGATCGGCCCGAACGGCTCGGGCAAGACGACGCTCTTCAACGTCGTGACGGGGTACGTGCGGCCCGATGCCGGAAGAGTGAGGCTCGACGGAGTGGACGTGACGGGCGCCTCCCCGGCCAAGGTGTTCGGCCTGGGGCTCGGGAGGACGTTCCAGCTCACGCGGATCTTCGCCCGTCTGAGCGTGCTCGAGAACATGCTCGTCGCCACCCAGCGTCGAGAAGGCTGGCTGCGCAGCGTGGTGAAGGGCCAGTCGTCGCCGGCGGAGCGCGCACGCGCGATGGAGCTGCTGGAGTTCGTCGGGCTCGAGCGCCTCGCCCGCTCGCCGGCCGGCATCCTGTCGTACGGCCAGCGCAAGCTCCTCGAGCTTGCCTACGTGCTCGTCGCCGATCCCGTGATCATCCTGCTCGACGAGCCCGCAGGCGGGGTCAACCCGTCGCTCATCAACATGATCGCGGACCGGATCCGCGCGCTGAACGCGGAAGGCAAGACCTTCCTCGTCGTCGAGCACAACATGGAGTTCGTGATGAACCTGTGCGATCAGGTGACGGTGATGAGCCAGGGCACGGTGATCGTGTCGGGGACTCCCGACGTGATCCGCAAGGACGCTCGGGTCCTCGACGCGTACCTCGGCGGATCCGATGAGGACGATCTCGCCGACGTCGTCGCCGGGGACGGGTCGGAGGTGGGGCATGGTGTCGCAGGCGGTTGAGCGCGAAGGCGGCAACGCGACGCTGAGCGAGCCGGCTCCACGGCCTCTGCTCGCCTTCCGAGAGGTGTGTGCCGGCTACGGAGGAGCCGACATCTTGCACGACGTCAGCTTCGAGGTTCCCGAGGGGGGGCTCACGTGCGTCGTCGGTCCGAACGGAGCGGGAAAGTCGACCCTCCTCGGCACGGTGAGCGGCATCGTCCGGACCCGCCGGGGGGAGCTCCTGTTCCGAGGTGAGCCTCTCAGGAAAGCCAATCCTCGGGATCGTCTCGATCGCGGGATCGTCCAGGTTCCCCAGAACCACAGTCTCTTCCGCGAGATGACGGTGCGCGAGAACGTCGAGCTGGGCGGCTTCGTCCTGAGGGATCGCGCGCTCGTGCGGCAGCGTTACGAGCAGATCGCGGAGACGATGCCGGTTGTCGCGCAGCGTGCCAAGGACAAGGCGGGCAGCCTGTCTGGCGGTCAGCAGCGGCTCATCGAGTTCGCTCGGTGCCTGATGCTGGACCCGGTCCTCGTCGTCCTCGACGAGCCTTCGATGGGCCTCGACCCGCGCACCCGAAAGACGGTGTTCGACACGGTCCGGACGCTGCACAAGAGCGGGCGCACGGTCCTCCTCGTCGAGCAGAACGCCCGCGCGGGGCTCCGCCTCGCGACCCACGGCGTGGTGCTGGAGAACGGACGCGTGCGACTCGAGGGCTCGGGTCGTGAGATGCTCGAGCACCCCGAGATCGGAGCGCTCTTCCTCGGAGGTGAGGTGCCGCGCAACGTGGGACCCTCGGGCGGCAACGACGATGCCTAGGCGCCCCCGGCCGCGGGGGCGCGTGAACCGAGGTGGTCGGCCATCCAGTCGGCCAGAAGGGACCGTGAGGCGAATGCGTGGTTCGTCACGCCATGGTTGCCGTCGGTGACCATGACGAGCTGCGCGCCGGGGGCCTCCGCAGCGAGCCGTTCGGCATGAGCGGGACCGACGATCCGGTCCTCGTGCCCGTGGACCACGAGCATCGGGGACGTGATGCGAGCCGCGGCGCTCTCGAGCGTCAGGCGCCCCGCGAAGGCGCGGGCTGCCTGGTCGTCGGCCGAGCGGGAACGATGACGAAGCGTCTCGCGCGTCATGGGGGGGAGATCGCCCCAGTCCAGGTCGAAGCGGTACGGGCCGGCGAGCACGACCCCAGCTCGAAACCGCTCTTCGAACGCCATGGCCCGAGCCGCGTAGTATCCGCCGAGGCTGATCCCGAACATGCCGGCGCGTGCAACGTCGACATCGGATCGCCCCGACAAGAAGTCGAGCGCGGCGCTCGCGACGTGCTCGTAGGCAGGTTCGATCGGGAGCTCGTACTCGCTCTCGCCCTGTCCCGGACCGTCGAGTGCGAGCGTCGCCATGCCGCGGGCGCAGAAGTACCCGGCGGTCTCCTGCAGCTCTTCTTTCACCGAGTCCAGGCCTGGAGCCATGACCACGATCGGCGGGGCGATCGCCGTGCGCGGCACCCGGAGGAAGGCTGGGAGGTGCGTGCCGTCATAGGGGACGAGGACCCGCTCGGCTGGAGGTTCGAGGCCTGCGGCACCCCTCGCGTACGCAGCCACGGCGCGCTCGTGCGCCGCACGCTGCTGGGCCGGGTCGATCACGAACACGAACTTCGCCCAGTGCCACGCGAGCCCGGCCTGGCGCCACGCGGCCATGGCCGTGAGGTCGTGGCCAGCCGCTTCCGCGCGCGTCGCGAGGGCCTCGTACTCCTCTGCAGTCCGTCCCCACTCTCGGCACCAGTCCTCCCACCGCGAGATGCGGGCCACGGTCCGGGTGAAGTCCAGGTCGTCCGTCCCGTTGTGCGCGAACCGCGGTCCCCAGTGTGCGGCCGCGGCCGACACCCGTGGGTCGACGGGGTGGTCCTCCATGGGTCCAAGCACCTCCTGGGGCACCGTCCGCGCCCCGAGATGGGTTCAGTACCACGAGTGGAACCGTGATGTCAACGGAGCACGAGGCCAGGCGGGGACAGGCGTCGGGCGAAGACGGCGCGGGACCCGAGCAGCCGGGCGAGCGCGCACCCTGCGTTGTCGACGTGCATGCACACGTCGTGGTCGACGCGATGGTGGACGGACCCGACGCCGTGGATGCCGACCATGCGACCTCCCGCATCGTCGAGGGCAGCCGCCGTCTGTTCGTGGGCGGGAAGGAGCTC
>JAJYGM010000001.1 GCA_021785095.1 Actinomycetes bacterium | reverse complement strand
TCGTCCACGGGGACGCGGCCTTCGCCGGCCAGGGGGTGGTCGCCGAGACGCTGAACCTCTCCGCGCTCTCGGGGTACCGCGTCGGCGGCACCGTGCACATCGTCGTGAACAACCAGCTCGGGTTCACCACCGCGCCCGGCGCAGCGCGCAGCTCGGTGTACCCCACCGACGTCGCCAAGATGGTGCAGTCGCCGATCTTCCATGTGAACGGCGACGACCCTGAAGCCTGCGTCCGCGCGGCGCGCCTCGCCTTCGGCTTCCGCCAGGCCTTCCACAAGGACGTCGTCATCGACCTCGTGACCTACCGGCGGCACGGGCACAACGAGGGGGACGACCCGAGCTACACCCAGCCCCTCATGTACCGGCGGATCGACGCCAGACGCTCGGTCCGCAAGCTCTACACCGAGACGCTCGTGCGGCGCGGCGACCTCACCCTCGAGGAGGCGGAGCGGGCGCTCGACGCGTTCAACGCGCAGCTCCAGGCCGTCCTCGACGAGGTCCGGGCAGCACCGCCGCACCCGCCGTCGAGGTCGCGGGTAGCCGAAGGGGGCCCCGAGCCCGAGGGCGAGCCCGGGCCCGAGGTGCCGCGCGTCGAGACCGGAGTCGCCGAGCCGCTCCTCGTCGAGCTGGCGCACCGCACGACCACGGTGCCGGAAGGCTTCACGTTGCATCCCAAGCTCGTCCGCCAGTTCGCCCAGCGCACCGAGCTCGTCGCATCGGGCGAGGTGGACTGGCCGCTCGCCGAGCAGCTCGCGATCGGCTCGCTGCTCGCGGAGGGCGTCGACGTCCGCCTCACCGGTCAGGACACGAGGCGCGGCACGTTCAGCCAGCGCCACTCGGTGCTCGTCGACCACGACAACGGCCACGAGTACGTGCCGCTCGCGCACCTGGGAGATCTCGCCGGCGCCGAGCGCTGGAGGCCAGGGCACTTCACGGTGCGGGACTCGCTCCTCTCCGAGTACGCCGCCGTCGGTTTCGAGTACGGCTACTCGGTGGAGGCGCCGGACGCGCTCGTGGCGTGGGAAGCCCAGTTCGGCGACTTCGTGAACGGCGCGAGCATCATCATCGACAACTTCCTCGTCGCAGCAGAGGACAAGTGGGGCCAGCATGCCGGGCTCGTCCTCCTCCTGCCTCACGGCTACGAGGGCCAGGGCCCCGAGCACTCCTCGGCGCGGCTCGAGCGCTTCCTGACGCTGTCGGCGCGCGGCAACCTCCGCGTCGCGGTGCCGTCGACCGCCAGCCAGTACTTCCACCTCCTCAGGGTGCAGCCGATGCGGATGCCGGCGACCCCGCTCGTGGTCATCACCCCGAAGTCGATGTTGCGCGCCGCTCGGTCACGTTCGCCGCTCTCCGAGCTCGTGTCCGGATCGTTCGCAGAGGTGCTCGACGATCCTTCGGTGCCCGATCCCGAACAGGTGCGACGCGTCGTGCTCTGCAGCGGCAAGGTCGCCCACGAGGCGATGCAGCGTCGTGACGAGCGTCTCGAGGGCGGCGGCCCTGCACGTGCCGCGCCGCCGGTCGAGCCGCACCCGCCGGCGGTCGCGGTCGTGCGCGTCGAGCAGCTGTACCCCTGGCCGCAGCGGCAGATCGGCGACGTGCTCGACCGGTACCCCGCAGCGACCGAGGTGGTGTGGCTCCAAGAGGAGCCCGAGAACATGGGGGCGTGGTCGTTCGTGCACTCGCGCCTCCATCGGATCTTGCGCGACCGGTACGCACTGCTCCACGTGAGCCGTCCGGAGTCCGCCAGCCCGGCGACGGGGAGCGGCGCGCTGCACCAGCTCGAACAGTCTTCCCTTCTCGACCGTGCGATCGGCTGAGCTCCGGAGACCTGAGGCTGCCTGCACGTGACGCTCTCGCCCGGAAAGCACGTCGTCGTGGTGGACGGCTCCAACCTCGCCACCGAGGGGCGCACCACCCCGAGCCTTCACCAGCTCGACGAAGCCGTCCGAAGCTACGCGGCCGAGAACCCCGGCGCGGAGATCGTCGTGGTCGTCGACGCGTCCTTCGAGCACCGCATCGATCCCTCCGAGCGCAAGCAGCTCGTCGACGCCGAGCTCCACGGCGAGGTCGTCTCGCCCCCTGCCGGCGCGATCGGGCGTGGTGACGCGTTCGTGCTGCGCATCGCCGAGCGGACGGGAGCGGTCGTCCTCTCGAACGACTCGTTCCAGGAGTTCCACGCCGAGCATCCATGGCTCTTCGACAGCGGCAGGCTGGTCGGCGGCAAACCCGTGCCGGGCGTCGGATGGATCTTCACGCCGAGGATCCCCGTGCGCGGCCCGAAGAGCCGGCACGCGCAGGGGAAGGCGAAGAGCGGCGACGTGCGCGCGTTGTCGCCGCCGGTCAAGGCGGCAGAGCTCGCGAAGGCAGCGAAGAAGGTCGCCGCCAGAAGGGCACCCCTGCTCCCGGACGGCTCGACCCCGAAGGTCGGCGACGTCTGGCCGGGGACGACCGGCGACGGCGCGCCCTCGGCGACGGCTGTGACCGCCAGGAAGAAGACCGCGATCGAGAAGTCCGTCGCCGACGGGACCAAGAAGGCTGCGGCCAAGAAGGCGGCGGAGCCCTCGGGGAAGAAGGCGGCGGCCAAGAAGGCGGCGCCCGCCAAGAAGGCGGCGCCCGCGAAGGTGGCGCCGGCCAAGGCGGCGCCCGAGAAGGTCGCAGCCAGGAAAGCGGCAGAGCCATCGGGGAAGAAGGTCGCAGCCAGGAAAGCGGCAGAGCCATCGGGGAAGAAGGTCGCAGCCAGGAAAGCGGCAGAGCCATCGGGGAAGAAGGCGGCGGCCGCGAAGGTGGCGCCGGCCAAGGCAGCGCCTGAGAAGGTCGCAGCCAGGAAAGCGGCAGAGCCATCGGGGAAGAAGGTCGCAGCCAGGAAAGCGGCAGAGCCATCGGGGAAGAAGGCGGCCGCCAAGAAGGCGGCGCCCGAGAAGGTCGCGGCGCCCGAGAAGGTCGCAGCCAAGAAGAAGGCGCAGCCCGCCGCGAGGAAGGAGGCGGCAACCAAGGCGGTTCCCAAGAAGGCGGCCCCGAAGAAGGCGGC
>JAJYGM010000343.1 GCA_021785095.1 Actinomycetes bacterium | reverse complement strand
GCGAGCGCGGCGCGCAGGAGGCTCGCGCGTAGCGGACGCGCACCGTGCAGCGGCACGCTGTGGACGTCGAACACGCTGTCCCGAAGCGTCGACGCCGGCTCGGGAGGCGCGTGGAGATGGACGACGTCGACCTCGGCCCGCCGTGCGAGCGCCCCGGCTACGAGTCGCGTCGCCTCCGTGAGCTCGTCGAGGCCGCTGCCCCAGTGCTGCGTCACGATCGCTACCCGCGGTCTCGTGACCGACTCCTGGTCCCGGGGCGGCCCGGGCGGCCCGCCGCCCGCGTCCGCGTCCGCCCGTGCGGTGTGGCTGCTGTCGCCGGGCACCGGCCTAGCGGTCGCCGAGCCGGGTGTCGATGCGGTCGTCGACGTAGCGACCGAGGTCGAGGAGGTCCTTGCGGACGACCTCGAGCAGGGAGCGGAGGTCGGCGCTCGAGATCTCGTCGACACGGTAGGCGATGGCGTCGATGGACTGCGCGAGCGCCGCGCGGAACTCCTGCTCCTCGGCGAAGTAGCGGTCGAGGGCCGAGTTCACGACGCGCGCGAGCAGCCTGCGAGCGATCGCCTTCGGACCCCAGCCCGTCCCCGCCTGGGTGCGTGCGTGCCCCATGTCCCAGCGGCGGTGCAGGTGGTGCAAGCTCGGGTGGAGATGGATCGGGTCCCGGTCCGCGCGCACGAGGAGCTCGTCGAATGTCGCCTGGGGCAGCCACGCACGCGGATAGGTGCCGGGGGTGTTGTCGACCAAGGCCCTCAGGTGCTCGACGACCTTACGCGCGTCGAGACGGCTGTCTCCAGGTAGGTCTTCCATCGGTCGTCCTCCTGTGCGGTCGACAGTGGGCACCAGTATCGCCAGTGGCTGAGGTTCGCGTTGAGGTAGGGGTCGCCCGCGACGATGACGTCACCCCAACGCTCCAGGATGCGGCGCGACTCCGCGAGGTCGTCGGTGTGGCCGCGGCTTCGCGACTCGTGGTGGACGAGCTCGGCGAGTGGTGTGTAGACGACGAGAAAGCCCCGTTCGCGTAGCGAGAGGCAGTAGTCGACGTCGTTGAACGCGACGGGCAGGTGCTCGTCGAAGCCGCCGACCGAGTCGAACACGTCCCGGCGGGTCATCATGCACGCCCCGGTCACGACGGAGCAGTCCCGGGTCTGGATCGCCATCGAGTTGTAGCCAGGGTGGTCCCCGGGCAGGCCGCGCAGCACGTGCCCGGCGATCCCACCGAGCCCCACCACGACTCCTGCGTGCTGGATCGCCCCGTCCGGGTAGACGAGCCGCGCGCCCACCGCGCCGACCTCGGGGCGCAGCGCGTGCCCGAGCATCGCGTGGAGCCAGCGCGAGGAACGGGCCTCGATGTCGTTGTTCGCGAACAGGAGCACCTCTCCGGAGGCCTCACGCGCGGCCAGGTTGTTGAGCGCCGCCCAGTTGAACGGTCCCGGCGACTCGAGCACCCGCACGCCGGGGTCCAGGGCGAGCCGGTCGAGCAGGGCAGCAGTCTCGGGCAGCTCGCTGCCGTTGTCGACGAGGACGAGCTCCACCCGGTCGTAGCCAGGGTCGGCGCGTATGGACGTGCAGCAGGTCGCGAGCAGGGCCGGCTCGTCGCGGAAAGGCACGACGACGCTGACGAGCGGCTCGGAGGACGGCAGGCGGCGCACGTGGTAGCGACCCGCGAAGCGTGGCTCCTGGGCCACCTCCGCCGCCTCGCCCCTCCGCGCGAGCGCGTCCTCGATGGCCCGTAGCCCGGCTTCGTACGCCCAGGGCTTCGCGACGGTGCCCGAGGCGTCGCTCGCCGCCGAGCCGGGGAGCGTCCTCCAGTGGTAGAGCACCTTCGGGAGATGGACGATCTTGCGCGCACGCTCGGTTGCCCGCAGCGCGAGGTCGTAGTCCTGGCTGCCGTCGTAGTCGGAGCGGAGCCCTCCGAGGTCGACGACGAGCTCGCGCCGGACGACGGTGAGATGTCCGAGGTACTGGAACGACAAGAGAAGGTCCGGCGACCAGTCGGGCTTGAAGAGCGGGTCGAAGCGCTCGCCCGTGGCGTCGATCTTGTCCTCGTCGGAGTAGACGATGTCGACGTCCGGCTCCGAGGTGACCGCCGCCGCGACCGCCTCGAGCGCGTCGAGCGCGAGCTCGTCGTCGTGGTCGAGGAATGCCACGAAGCGGCCACGAGCGAGCTCGAGGGCACCGTTGGTCGCCGCCGATATGCCGCCGTTGCGTGCCAGTGCCGTCGTGTGGATCCGGCGGTCCACGCGGCGCAATGAGCGGAGGTAGCCCGAGAGCTCGAGGTCGCCCGATGCGTCGTCGCACAGGCACAGCTCCCAATCCGCGAAGCCCTGGGAGAGCACGGAGCTCACCGATCGCTCGAGGACCCAGAGGGGTGTGCGCCAGACGGGGACGAGCAGGCTGATCAGCGGCGCGCGTCGCCGCGACGGCGCCCGCGTGAGCGCGCGCTTTCGCGGTGGGTCGCCGGTGCCACCGACGACGAGCGGGAGGCGCTTGGCCGTGAGCCACCGGTGGTAGGCGCGCCGGTCCTCGCTCGCGTTCAGCGGGTACGGACCCTTGCCGTCGGGCTCGGTCGATCCCGTCCCTTCGTCGGCCCTGCTCGAGCGCTCCGGGAGGTGGGCGGTGGCCTGTGAGCGGGGCTCGGTCCGCATCAGCGGCTCGAGCTGGCGCGTCGCCCACGTAAGGCTCGAGAGCACGTGGGCAAGGTCGCGCTCCAGTCCGAGCAGCGCAGTCGACCAGGTGCTCGGTGGTCCGAGCGGAGTCGGTCCGAGCGGCTCGTGGAGGCCCGCACGGGCCTGGAGCGCGTCGGCGAGTGCCCGGTGCTCGTCGAGGACCTGCATCTCGAGGGATCCGGGCATCTCGAGAGAGCCCAGCTTGCCGGTCTCGCGTGTCGGACCTCGCCGCCCGGTTCCCCCCGCGTCGGCGTCGGCGTCGGCGTCCGACCGGAGCAGCCGGGCGGCGTCGGCCGCGAACGCAGCCGGGTCGGCGAGGAGGGTGTCGTGACGCACGACGAGCACGTCGAGCTCCTCGAGGCTGCG
>JAJYGM010000095.1 GCA_021785095.1 Actinomycetes bacterium | reverse complement strand
GGCCTGAACAGCGCACTTCAGCGAGCCCGGGACTTACCAACCGTCCTTGACGCACAAGCCTTGAGGTGGTGGCTGACAGTCGGCTGCGCAACGTCGCAGCATGCGGTCAAGTCGCACGCGCAGATCGCGTTGCCCCCCGCAAGCTCGCGCAGGATCGAGAGCCTGGTGGGATCCGCAACGCCCTGGAGCAGCAGGGCATCGGGATCTGTGAGCCGCCTCATGTTTCGGGTGGTATTGACAACTATCGATCTTGACAAGTATCAATACGGTGGCAGTGTCAGGGTCGCGATTCGCACCCTGTCACCCACCTCGACGACGTCGTGCGCTCGGTGCCTCGACTCCACACTCTTGATGAAGGACGACTGATGACCACCGACGCGATCCACGACGAGGTCCGGGCCCGATACGCCGCCGCGGCCGTCCAGGCTGGCACCGGCAGCTGCTGTTCCAACGAGCTTCAGGCCTTCGGAGCCGGGCTCTACTCGGCGCTGGAGCAGTCGGAGCTGCCGGATGCGGCCGTCCTCGCCTCGCTCGGCTGCGGCAATCCGATTGCCGTCGCTGAGCTCCATGAAGGCGAGCGGGTGTTGGACCTCGGGTCCGGGGGCGGCATCGACGTTCTCCTCTCCGCGAAGCGCGTCGGGCCCACCGGGCGGGCCATCGGCCTCGACATGACCGACGAGATGCTCGCGCTCGCGCAGCGAAACATCGCCGAGGCGGGGGCGACGAACGTGGAGCTCGTCCGCGGCACGATCGAGTCCATCCCGCTCCCTGCCGAGTCCGTGGATGTCGTCATCAGCAACTGCGTCATCAACCTGGCGGCCGACAAGCCGGCCGTCTTCCGCGAGATCGCTCGCGTGCTCAAGCCGGGCGGGCGCATGGGCGTTACCGACATCGTCGCCGAGGATCGTCTGACCACCGAGGAGCGGGCGGAGCGCGGCTCGTACACCGGCTGCATCGCCGGGGCACTGTCGTTCTCCGAGTTCCGCGCCGGGCTTGAGGCCGTCGGCCTCACAGACGTGACCCTCACGCGCACGCACGACGTGGCGGACGGCATGGTCAGCGCGATCGTGAAGGCGACGAAGCCTCCTGGCACCGCGCGCCTGATCGAGCTCCCGTCGCTGCAGATGGCGGGCACGGGCTGTTGTGGTGGAGGCGGGTGCTGCTGATGCGTGTTGGGCGGGCGACTCCGTCTGACGTGCCGGGGGTCGAAAGCCTCCTGGCGGAGGCCGGCCTCCCGCTCGCGGGCGCCGCGGAGGCATTCTCGCTGGGCGTCGTGGCCCGTGACGGCGACGAGGTCGTCGCTGCAGCCGCGATCGAGCGCCATGGCGACGCGGGGCTGCTGCGGTCCGTGGTCGTGGAGCCGGACCGGCGCGGCATGGGCCTCGGGCGGGACATCGTGGCCGCCGCGGAGCAGCTTGCGCGCGACGACGGGATCACGGAGCTCTACCTGCTCACGGAGACCGCGATCGACTGGTTCCCGCGGCTTGGCTACGAAGTCATCGCCAGGGCCGAGGCGGTCGTCGCTGTCGGCGAGTCGATCGAGTTCACGACCGTATGCAAGGACGCAGGCGTACCGATGCGGCGCATCTTGGCCTGACGCTGGGCTCCGTGCGGCCAGCTCAATCGCTCGACAAGGTCGGCAGGAGTCACGGCTGCGCCTGGAGCGCCTGCCAGACGCGCTCCGGTGTAACGGGTATGGCACGGATCCTCGTCGACCAGGAGGTACGTCGGCTGGGCGATCTCGCGGCCGGCTGGAAGGACGGCCGAGATGGCGATCGGTGACGCAGATGGCGACGAGGCGAGGAGCAGCAGCGGGACGGCGGGTTCGATGAGGACTTCGGTCCCCTGGGCATGACCTGGCGCGTCCACGTCGGTCCTCGGCCGCCGCGAGACTGATCACCTCGTGGCAGCCGCCGAGGCGGGCCGCTGTCACCGCCTCTACGGCTGCGCCTCCGCGAGGACGGGCGACCCCCATCGGGATTCGCCCGTCCTCTCCAACGAGCAGCGTGCGGCCGACCTCGAACGCCGAGGGCCCAGACACGCGGACGAGGACCGCCCGGCCGAACGCAATCCCTTCCGCTGCCCGCGCCACGCCGTGCGGGAGAAGGAGCTCACCGCCCAACCTCTCGACGGCAGCAGTCGCCGACCCCGGCACGCTCGGGCTCAGCCGTAGCAGCATCGACGCTGAGGACTTCGAGGACATCGGCGACGTGCCTGAGGGCGGCGGGCTCTGCCCGGTACCTCACGAACGAGTGGTCTCGCTCCGACCGGACGAGTCCCGCCTCGCGCAGCACGTGAAGGTGGTGGGAGACCGTCGGCTGTGCGATCCGGTCGAGCACCCGGAAGTCGCCGCAGCAGACCTCCCCCTCGCTCACTAGCTGACGCAGCATGTCCAGCCGGATCGGATGGCCCAGTGCGGCGAACGCGCGGGCATCGACGTCAGCGGGCTTGCCTTCGCCCCGCGTCAACTTCGCCTCCTCCGGGGTCCGGCGGGACCCGGGACCCGGGACCTCGATCTCCGTCACTCTCGCGCACCTCGACGTGGGCGGATGTCGAAGGCCGCCGCGGCGCCCACGATGCGTCGGCCTCGGTGTCTCGATGGAGGCGCCCCGACCCTGTCCGGCTGACCGGTGGGCCGGGGCGCCGGGTCATTCCCTCTGAAGCCAGCCGGCGATCTCACGCCGGCTGGGCACACGGCCTGCCGCCACCACGACCCCGTCGATGACGAGGCCAGGGGTTCGCATGAAGAAGCCTCGAGTCACGATCGCGACCGGATCGGTGACGTATCGGACGTCGGCATCGGAAGCCGTGGCTGCAACGACCGCGCGGACCATGCCCTCGAGCTCCTTGCAGCGCCGGCAGTCCGGTCCGATCACCTCGATCAGCGTCACGAGGACAGCCCTCCTCGCTGACGGGATCGCATTGAGGCCGCGGGACTTGGCGTTCCCCGCGGCCGCATGGCGCACGAACGTCGCGGGCAGGTGAGCCGCGAGGTGAGCCTGGTCATCGCAGCAGCTCGACGAGCGACT
>JAJYGM010000425.1 GCA_021785095.1 Actinomycetes bacterium | reverse complement strand
CCTGGCGTCTGTGCTGGTCAGCGCGCCGCCGGCTCGGCCAGGGCTTCGGCGAGCACGGCTGCGGCACTCAGTTCCACCTGGCGGGTTGCGGTGAGCAACGTGAGCGTTCCCGTCGCAGCCTGCGCCCGGAGCCGCGCCAGAGCGGCTGCGCGCTCAGGCGCTTCGAGCTCGGCCTCGTATCGGCGGCGGAACTCCTCGAAGCGGGCCGGGTCGTGCCCGTACCAGGTTCGCAGCTCGGTGGAGGGGGCCACCTCCCGGCACCACTCGTCGAGCGCTGCGTCGGCCTTGGAGAGACCTCGCGGCCAGAGCCGGTCGACGAGCACGCGGGCACCGTCGGCCGCAGCGGGTGGCTCGTAGACACGGCGGACCCGAACCTCAAGCTGGTTGGCCACGATGACCCCTTTCACGACGCTCCCCCCAGCTGGCGCTCCGCACCATCTGGGCGGGCGGTGGAGCGCCGCTGTGCCAGGGCCCATCCTGGCGCACGGCGAGGCCAGCCTGCTCGTCTCGACTCACCCGCCGCCGACTTGCTGCCCCGTGCTTGCCCTGGGAGAGTGCGGCTGTGCAGGCGCCACGATCTTCCCGGCCGCTCGATGCCGAGGACTGGGCGCTGGTCGAGGCGGCGCGAGCGGTCATCGACGCAGCGACCGACGCCGGTCCCGAGGAGGACGGGGTGCACACCGTTGGTGCTGCGGTGCGCGCGGAAGACGGCCGGATCTTCGTCGGTGTGAACCTCTACCACTTCACCGGCGGACCCTGTGCTGAGCTCGTCGCGCTCGCGACCGCTCGTGCCGGCGGTGCCAGGACCCTGACGACGATCGTCGCGGTCGGGAACCACGGGCGCGGGCCGCTTGCCCCCTGTGGAAGGGACCGCCAGGTCCTTGCCGACTACCACCCCGGCATCCGAGTGATCGTCCCGACCGAGGCCGGGCCCCTGAGCGTCCTGATCCCGGAGCTGCTCCCGCTCGCGTACCAGCGCAGCGCCCCGCCGGGCGAGACCGCGGCGCCGGGGGAGGCGCCGAGTCGGGACGAGTGAGCTCCGCAGGTCGCGGCTACGCCCGCGTGGGGCGCGATAGCCTCGCTGCGCAGGACGAGGAGGGGTGGCAGAGCGGCCGAATGCGGGGCTCTTGAAAAGCTCTGGGAGGCGACTCCCCGGGGGTTCGAATCCCTCCCCCTCCGCAGTTCAGCCGGGGCGCCGGATATGGTGCTGCCGCCCCAGTGGCAGCGGGAAGCCGGGGCGGTCACGTGGGCACGGTCGGTCTGGACATGCCTGTCCGCGGGAGCGTGTGCGGCACCTGTCCGCAGGCGGCCGACACCTCTCGGACGCGAGCTCACGCCTCGCAGCCGCGAGCCCGGCACGCAGTGCTCGCCGCTCACGGGACGCCACGGGCAGGCGGCAAGATGTCCTCGTGCCCGACGATGCGTGGTCGCAGCTTTCCAGCCCGTTCGTGGACGAGGCGTACGCGTCGGTGAAGGGCCAGGTCCGCACCGCCGTGCTCCACCACCAGCTGATGGACCACCTACCCGGGCCCCCCGCGAGTGTGTTGGACGTCGGGGGTGGCGCCGGCCACCAGTCCTTCCCGCTGGCCCGGGCCGGCTACGAGGTGGCCCTGCTCGACCCCTCCCCGGCCATGCTGGCACGGGCCGAGGAGCGCCTGGCCCGTGAGCCCCCGGAGGTTCGGGCTCGCGTCCGGCTGGTGTGCGCCCGCGGCGAGGACGCCGTCGCGGCCACCGGAGGCGAGCGCTTCTCGGCGGTGCTGTGCCACGGCGTCCTGCCGTACGTCGATCGACCGACCCCGCTCGTGACCGCGCTGTGTCGGTGCGTGGCGGGAGGAGGCGTGGTGTCGGTGATGGCCCTCAACGCGAAGACGCTGGCCGTCCGGCCCGCCTTGGCGCGCCGGTGGACCGACGCGCTCGGCGCGTTCGACGCGGCCGGTGAGCGCGGCGTGCTCGAGGTCGACACCCGGGCCGACACCGTCGAGGAGCTGGGCGAACGGCTCCGCGCCGAACACGTCGAGCCGCTGGCGTGGTACGGGGTGTGGCTCTTCACCGACTGGATCGACCTCTCGGACGCGGATGCGAGCGAGGTGGAGGAGGTCGTGGCCGTCGAGCTGGAAGCCAGTCGCCGCGACCCCTATCGCCAGCTCAGCCGGGTCTTCCACCTGGTCGCCCGCAAGCAATTCGACATCGACCGCCCGGACTGAACCGATGTTCTTCGTGCGTCGCCGACGCGAGGTGTGCGTCCGGAGACCAGGCGCCGGGCGATCGGGGCCCTGGCCGGCGCTGATCGTGCCGCGCTTCGCTCGTGCCCCGCTCCGGTCGTGCCCCGCTCCGGTCGTGGCAGGATCGTTCCGTGAGGTACCAGGAGCGCGCCGCCCCCGTGGCAGGCACCGTGCTCTGGCGGCGCTCGAGCGACGGAGCGCCGGGAGGCACCCCGATCGTGCCCGACGGCTGCCTGGATCTCGTGTGGGATGGCAGGCGCCTCTTCGTCGCCGGGCCGGACACGGCAGTTCGTTGGCACCAGGGCCGGGCGGGCACCACCTACGTCGGTCTCCGCTTCTCCGGCGGGGTGGGCCCGGCGCTGCTCGGGGTCCCGGCCGGCGACCTGCGGGACCGGACCCCGAACCTCGACGAGCTCTGGCCTGCTCGTGAGGTCCGGGTCCTCTCCGAGTAGGTGGAAGCGGCGCCCTCGGCGATGTTGGAGTCGTGGGCGCTCGAGCGCGCCGCTCGCCACCCGGTCGACCCCTTCGGGATGCGGGTGCTGACCCTGGTGCACGCGGGAGTGCCGGTCGCCGGGATGGCCACCCGACTGGACGTGAGCACCCGCCAGCTGCACCGACGGTGCCTCGCGACCTTCGGCTACGGGCCGAGGCACCTGGCCCGGGTGCTGCGCTTCGGACGAGCACTGGAGGCAATCCGCGCAGGGGAGCCCCTGGCTCACGTGGCGGCAGTGTGTCGGTATGCCGACCAGGCGCACCTCACCCGCGAGGTGCGTGCGCTGGCGGGGACGACCCCGTCGGCACTGCGATGC
>JAJYGM010000293.1:1806-3033 GCA_021785095.1 Actinomycetes bacterium | reverse complement strand
GACGGACCCAAGCCCGGCGGCAAGACCTGCGATCGGCACATTTGCAAGGAGCACGCGCTCCACGTCGGGAAGAACCGCGACCTCTGCCCGAACTGCGCGCGGGAACGCCAGTCGCAGCCGCCACGGGTCCTCAACCGAAGCACCATGCCGAAGCGGTTGAAACGACCGCCGGAGGGGGCGTGAGACGTCTCAAGCAAGGAGGTGCAGTGGTAGAGCAACTTGTTCTCCCGCTGCTCGCGCCCTCCGCTCCTCGCCCCGAGGCCGCGGACGGCTGCCGGGGCTGCCACATCGCGACGGTCCAGATCTCCGAGCCGCTCGGAGGGCGCACCGAGTGGTGCCGCGAACTGTGCTCCGAGTGGGCGAAGGCCGAGTGGCTTCGGTTCACCCGCGAGACCGGGATTCCCCGCGGCGCGCATCCGGCGTTCGGGCTTTGGGTGGGAGGGGGGCCGTGACCGAGCATCCGATCCTCTTCTCCGCCACAATGATTGCTGCCCTCTTCGTCGATTCGCGGGGAGTCTACGCACAACTCGACGACGTCGAGATCTGGGACGAGGCTCGCGATGCCAGGCGCTACGCGGGCCCGTGGGCCGTCGTCGCTCACCCGCCCTGCTCCCGCTGGTGTCGCCTCGCCGGCCTCGTCGAGGCGCGCTGGGGGCACAAGCGCGGCGAGGATGGCGGCTGCTTCGCTGCGGCGCTCGCGGCCGTGCGACGCTGGGGAGGCGTCCTCGAGCACCCGGCGTACTCCGCCGCCTGGGCGGCCTACGGACTGCCGCGTCCCCCGCGGGGGGGCGGCTGGCAGCAGGGCCTCTGCGGCGGCTGGAGCGCGCACGTCGAGCAGGGGCGCTACGGACACCCGGCCCAAAAATCGACCTGGCTCTACGCCGTCGGGGTCGAGCTCCCGTCCCTGCGGTGGGGTGCGACGCCGGACCGCGCGAGTACAGCGCTCGTCTCGTGGTGTGGTAACCACACGGCGGCAGGCGAATCGCGCCCGCGCGTCGGGAAGCGGGTCGCGGCCGCCACCCCCCGAGAGTTCCGCGACGTCTTGATCGCGATTGCCCGCTCCGTCGAGAGGCGTGGCTTCGGCGGTGAGCCGTCTTAGGCCTGGCCGAGATCCAGAGCGAGTTGCGCGGCAGGTAGCGGGGCGCACCTAGCGGCGGTTCCCCGCGCGCGCTGGAACCAGACGCCGTCCGCCCTCGACCGTGTCGATCACCTCCCCGAGCCCTTCGG
>JAJYGM010000293.1:0-1796 GCA_021785095.1 Actinomycetes bacterium | reverse complement strand
AACCATTGCAGATTCCAGGAATCGACCGGACCGCCTCGCGAGAGACTTGACAGCCGCATGGCGCCTGTATATACTCTCCTCAGGCGGACACGGAGCCCGCTCGGAACCCGGAGACGAAGATGACGACGGCACTCCAGCAGTCCGCAGCCCTGGCAGAGGCGGAGCAGGACGAGGGCATCGGTCAGCACCCATCAGCGCCCTGGTCGCAGCTCGCGATCGAGCACGCGCTGGAGGGGGCGCGCGAGGCCGCGCAGGATAGCGGCGTCCCACACGCCGAGGAGGCTGACGGGGCTCGCATCTGTCTCGTCGAGGGCGTCGGGCTGTGGGTCATCCCGCCCGAGGCGCGCGGGGACGAGGCTGCCTACCGGGCCGCGCTCCTCTACGAGCTGCGCGGGATCGCCGAGAGGGGCTAGGCAGCGCTGCTCTGGCCCGATGGCGGGGCGCCTGGACTTGTAGCCGGGCGGCGCGGTTCGACTCCGCGACGGAGCTTCAAGGTAGGTCCCGCCGGATCGGCCGGCGGGGAGATGAGGAGAACAGGATGGCGACGATGACGACCACCTGCACCGCCCCAGCCTGTGACAGGGGCGCCATCGCCCGCGGCCTCTGCCAGGCCCACTACCAGCGCCAGCGGCGCGGGCGCTCGCTGGACGAGCCAATCCGGCCGCCCGGGGACGGGCAGCAGATCGTCGTCCGGTGTCGACGAGGCCTCGTCGAGCGCCTGCGGACGCGCGCGGATGCGGCCGGCCTCAGCCTCTCGGCGACGGTCAGGCTCGCGCTGGAGATGTGGCTCACTCGGGGCGAGGACTAGCGATGATCTGGAGACTGTCCCACCGCGCGAGCCTCCGTCGGCGCCGCGCGCCACGGAGGCGCCACGCGGGCGGAGGCACCGCGCCGAAGACCTCGGTAGTCGAGCCATCCCTCGCCCGCTGGAGCGCGTAGCCGCCGGGGGCAATCTCGAAGGCGTCCAGGAGGAGGCCGCCGGCGGTGGGCGTCCCGTGGACGGTGGCATCGAACCACTTCGGCCAGACCCAGTCGCTCAGGTCGACCCCGTCGAGGCTGTAGGCGCTCCCCTGGACGGGGTCGCAGACCTCGAGGGCGTAGTCGACGCCGCCGGGCCCCGGCTCCCAGGAGTCCGCCTCCGGGTCGACGAGGGTCTCGCACAGCTCGTGCGACAGGACCGCCGACACGCTGGGGGCGTCTGGGCCGTGCCCGACGAGCGCGCCGCCGCCGGCCGCTAGGATCGGGGCGACCTCGACGACGCCGAAGGGGAGCGTCCCCGCGGCCGTGTGCCAGCCGAGGTCGAGGTCACCCTCGGAGCGGACGAGGCGCACGATCCAGGCTCCGGGGGGCGTCAGCAGCTCCGGGAGGCTGTAGACCTGGACGGTCGGCGGCGCGAGGAGCCAGGCCGGGGCGACGTGCTCCCGGAGCTGCCGCCCGCAGGCTTGGGCCATCTGGGCGACGTCGGCGCCAGCGAGGAGCCCTCGCGTGGCGTCGACGATCGCGACCGTTCCGATCATAGGCTAGCGCCTCACCGTCGTCGGCCGCTCGGTCTCGAGGAACGCGCGCCCGCGCACGAGCACGACCTCCCGACGCGCCGGGAGGTCGGGCAGCACCCGCGACAGCGAGGGGGGCTGCCGGGCGCGGAGGCGGTAGGCGCCATGTCGCTCATGCCGCGTCTCCGTTCCGCACGAAGCCATGCCACAGACAGCCCTCATGGCGCGGGTGCCCGGCGCCGTCTTTGCTCAGGTCGATCGATGGCGAGATCGTGAGGTCGTCGATTCCGGTCCCGCTGGCCG
>JAJYGM010000178.1 GCA_021785095.1 Actinomycetes bacterium | reverse complement strand
ACTCCCGACCACACAACCCGTGCCTGCGCACCCCCGGCCCGTCGTTCCCGCGACGAGCACGCAGCCCCCTCGTCGCGCCGCAGGTCAGGCGGAGACGTCGTGTCCCTCGAGCATGGCCAGCAGCTCCCGGTAGCGCTCGGGCATGGTCACCGTCTGGCGCATGGCCACGGGGATCGGGTAGCGGACGCCGCCTCTGTGGGTCCCGTCGAGCCCGGTCACGACGTCCGAGGCGAGGCGCCAGGGGAAGGCGAACACCATCTCGGTGTCCTGCGCCATGCCGAAGACGCGGTCGCCGTTGCAGGGCAACACGACCTTGGGCTCGTCGGCCGTCATGGTCTGGACCACGATCTCGGCGCAGTCGAGACGGCCGGCCGACGTGCTCTCGAGCCTCGCCCCGCTGTGGTACAGCGCGGCGTTCACCAGCCGCATCACCTGGGCGCTGTTGCCGTAGACGGCCACCACATGCGGCTCGAAGGTGGCCTTGGAGAGCGGGGCCACGGCGAGGCGGTCCCAGCGCCCGTGGGGGAACTTCCAGACCCCGGCCTCGAGGTCGGCGGCAGCCGCCTCGCTCTCGCAGTACATGCCGATCGCCGCGTATCCCTTCAGGTACTCGTCGACCGGCTTGCGGAAGCCGAAGGCCACCGACGCCAGAGGGCAGATGACGTCCTCCTCGTCCAGCACCACCCCCCATCCGTATCGGCGGGCGATGCCGATGGACTGGCAGACGATCCATCGCTCACCGAGCGACTCGTGCGGGGAGCGCAGGCCCCGGGGAACGGCCTCGCCGGGCTCGAGCATGCGGATGGCGACGGGGAAGGTGTCGGTCCGGACGAACCGCCCGAAGGCCTCGTCGAGGGCCCGCAACTCCATGGCCAGGCTGTCTTCTTGCACGATCGCGTCTTGCATGGTCGATCCACCTCCGGCGGTTCCTCAATGTTGCCACAGCGAGCGACGCTGCGGCCACGGCGACCGGCGGTTCCTCAGTGCGGCCACGGCGACCGTCGCTGTTGCCAGGGCGACCGGCGGCTCCTCGGCGCGGCCAGGGCGGCCGTCGATGTTGCCAGGGCGACCGGCGGCTCGTCGATGTTGCCAGGGCGACCGGCGGTTCCTCGATGTTGCCAGGGCGACTTGCGCTGCGGCCTCCCGTATGTGCTGTGGTCCGTGGTAGCTTGGCCTCGAGGTAGACAAGGGGGGCTCATGGCACCGTCGGGATCCGCCGAGAAGTTCCGAGCCGCCAGGGACCTGCTCTTCGAGCACCGGGACGACTGGGCCCGGGCCTACGCCGAATTCCGCTGGCCGGATCTCGACGAGTTCAACTGGGCGCTGGACTGGTTCGACACGTTGGGACGCACCGGCAGCGGCACGGCGCTGTGGATCGTGGAGGAGGACGGGAGCGAGACCAAGCTCTCCTTCTCCGAGCTGTCGGCGCGATCGAGCCAGCTGGCGAACTGGCTGTCGGGCCACGGCGTGCGCCGGGGGGACCGCCTCGTGCTCATGCTGGCCAACCAGCTCGAGCTGTGGGAGTCCATCCTCGCCGTCATGAAGCTCGGCGCCGTGGTCATCCCGGCCACGACCCTGTTGGGCCCGGCGGAGCTCGGCGACCGGATCGTGAGAGGGAACGCCCGCCACGTGATCGCCCGGTCGGCCGACACCGCGAAGTTCGACTCCGTGGGCGGCGACTACACCCGGGTGGCCGTGGGCGAGCCGGTCGACGGCTGGCTCTCGTACGCCGATGCCTACGGCGCGCCCAGCGAATTCGTCCCCAGCGGCCCCACCGGCGCCGGGGACCCCATGCTGCTCTACTTCACCTCCGGCACCACCGCCCAGCCCAAGCTCGTCGAGCACACCCACACCAGCTACCCGGCCGGCCACCTCTCCACCATGTACTGGATCGGGCTGCGCCCCGGCGACGTGCACCTGAACATCTCCTCGCCGGGGTGGGCCAAGCACGCCTGGAGCAACGTCTTCGCCCCGTGGAACGCCGAGTCCAGCGTGCTCGTCTACAACTACGAGCGCTTCGACGCGCCTCGCCTCCTCGACGCCATGGCCAAGGCACGGGTGACGACGTTCTGCGCCCCGCCCACGGTGTGGCGGATGCTCGTGCTCGAGGACCTGGGGAAGTGGACCCTGCCGCTGCGCGAGGTGGTGAGCGCCGGCGAGCCGCTCAACCCCGAGGTGATCGAGCAGGTGCGCGCCCGGTGGGGGCTCACCGTGCGCGACGGCTACGGCCAGACCGAGACCACCGCCCAAGTGGGCAACAGCCCGGGGCAGCCCGTGAAGCCGGGCTCCATGGGCCGCCCGCTGCCCGGCTATGCGGTGGCGCTGGTGGACCCTCTGACCGGTGAGGTTGGCGACGAAGGGGAGATCTCGCTCGACCTCTCGCGGCGCCCGCTCGGGCTCATGACCGGCTACCGGGACGACGAGGCGCTGACCGCCACGGTGATGCGCGACGGCCACTACCACACCGGCGACATCGGCTCGCGCGACGAAGACGGCTACATCACCTACGTGGGACGCACCGACGACGTCTTCAAGGCCTCCGACTACCGCATCTCGCCCTTCGAGCTCGAGAGCGTCCTCGTCGAGCACGAGGCGGTCGCCGAAGCGGCGGTCGTCCCCTCGCCGGACCCGCTCCGCCTGGCGGTGCCCAAGGCCTACGTCACCCTCGTTCCGGGGTTCGAGCCCAGCCCCGAGCTGGCGCAGTCGATCCTCACCTACACGCGCCAGCACGTCGCCCCGTACAAGCGGATCAGGCGGATAGAGTTCGCCGAGCTCCCCAAGACGATCTCCGGCAAGATCCGCCGGGTCGACCTGCGCAGCCGGGAGAACGAGCGTCACGGCGGCGCTCCGGCCGAGCGGGCGGAGCTGGAGTTCTGGGAGGAGGACTTCGAAAAGCCGAGCTCCTGAGGACCCCGGCCGCCACTCGCCACGACCGAGCCTGGCTCTGATGGACAATGGCGCATGGCCTCCGGCACAGTCTCCTTCGATCCCCGAACCGCGCTCGTGGTCGTCGACCTCCAGAACGACTTCGCCG
>JAJYGM010000338.1 GCA_021785095.1 Actinomycetes bacterium | reverse complement strand
TCTTCACCCAGCCAGTCGTCCTCGCATGGTCGGGTCGCACCGCGGGCGTCTCCCCGAACCCCGACGGCCCCTCTCTGCTCTGGGCGGTGCAGAACTGGGCCATCCGCGTGCCACCGACAAGCCCGATGCCCACGCCGACGACGCCCATCACCGCGCCGATGCGGCCCATCCTCCCTGCGAGCGCCGAGAGCAGGTAGACCGCGACCGCGCCGATGCCGAGGGCGATGCCCACCGCGCCGTGCATCGTGTAGATCCACGTGCCGCGTGCGGGGATGATGGCGGCGGGCCGACGGAACGGCACGGACACGATCACTCCGACGCCGAGCACGAGCTCCAAGACCACGATCAGCGCCATCGTGCCCCAGATCCGCCGAACCAGCCGCCCGGGAATCCGCAGCGGCGCACCGGGCGACAGGTCGTCTGGTGCGCCAGGTCCGGGGGCACCGCCCGCCGGAGCAATGCGGACGAGAAGGTTGTAGGTGACCACCGCCACCACGAGGTGCATCACCATGAGGGTGGCGACGCCCATCGCCGTCTCACCCAAGGCGAAGAGCAACGCGTCGGGAATCCAAAGTGCCAGCATGGCCGCGGCGACGATCCTGAAGAAGAGCCAGCGCGCGGCCGAGCTCACCCTGACGACCACCGCCCACGCCCCCGCGGCGACGAGGACCCCCACGACCGTGAGCGTGCCGTAGTCGGCCGCCTCGAAATGCACGAAGTGGCGCGTGCTCGGGAACTCGGTGGTGGCCAGGTGCACCGCAAGCACGTTCAGGACGACGGACATGGCGAACGACGCCACCGTGGCGACCACCCATCGGACACCCGACGGCGGCTTCCCGGGACGCAGGTCGACACGCGCCGCGCGCCAGAGCCGCTCGAGCGGCGGGGGTCGTTCCTCGATGGGGAGCGAGGTGCGACGGGAGGTCGACAGCTCGCCACGGGCCATCTCCTCATTGCACCACGACCTGTGGGTCGGGCGTACCGCGGCGAGATCGTCACGCGAATCCAACCGTCTTCCCCTCACGTGCCAATGGACGCGTCGCATTCTGGTGGCATGACCACGATCGCACCCGAAGCCACCATCGTCTTCGAGTCGTGCACGAGCACCTGGATCTTCGACACCGAGCGGAAGCGCTTCCGCAGGGTCCTGCGAGGCACAGGGCCTGCAACCCACGATGCGATCACGGCGTGGCGCCCGTACGACGCGCTCGAGGTCGACGACGCGTCGGAGTCGTTCATCGTCTCGCTGGACCCGGGGCGCACCCGTCTGATCCAGTCCTGGCGCCACCTCGCCACATGTCCTGACTGCGGCGGCGGCACGAAGAGCGCGCTCGACCCCGAGGTGCTGATGAGCGCGGTGGTCGGCTGAGCGCCGTACGTACGGCCGGCCGCGCGCAACTGCAGCCGGACGAGCGCTAGATCTTGGGGCGTGCCCCGCCGTCTTGTGACGCGGAGGCTGCGCTCGCTGGGCGAGCGCAGCCGGCGACCAGGTCGCGAGCCACGCTCCGCGCGGCTCATGCTGCGGCTCGCCGGCGCGCTCCTCCTCGTCGCCTCGGGCATCGAGCACCTGGAGCTTGACCTCGCCGGCGGGTACGGCCGGATCCCGACGATCGGGACGCTGTTCCTGCTGCAGGCGGCGACGGCGTTCGCCCTTGCGATCCTCGTCACGGCCACCGCTCGCCCTCTGGCCTCTCTCGGCGGCGCGCTGTTCGCGCTGGCGACCCTCGGCGGTTACCTGCTCAGCTTGAGCCTGGGCCTCTTCGGCTTCCACGAGGTGGTCACCGGCGCGGGCATCGCCGCCGGGCTCATCGAGATCGCTGCATTCTCGGTCCTCGCCATGGCCGGCCTGAGCTCGCCCGCAGTGGAGATCCTGCACAGGCCCTTCCCGCCGCCGGCTGCAAGGATGGCTGTGGTCCCGATCGCGCTCGCAGCGCTGGCCGCAATGGCGGTCGAGCTCTCCGTGGCCTCCCCGGTCGGCGGGATCAGCGCAGCGGGATCGAGCCTCGTGACCGTGGTCCAGCTCCCCCGATACGGCCGGGTGCTCGCGACCGCACGCGGCGACACGCTCTACCTGCTGCGCGGACACCGAGCCGCGCAGATCAGCTGCGGCGGGGGCTGCCTGTCCCTCTGGCCCCCGCTCCTCGTCAAAGCGTCGACGCACGGGGTCCGCGCCGGCCCAGGCCTTGGCGGCAAGCTCGGGCTCGTCCCTCGGGACGGCAAGCGACAGGTCACGTACAACGGCTACCGGCTCTACACCTTCGCTGGTGACAGCGCCCCCCGCCAGAGCAACGGCGAGGGAGTGATCTCCTTCGGGGGGACCTGGTACCTGGTGCGTGCCTCGGCGGTCGGACCCGGGTCCACCGCGGTCACGCGCGCCGCCTGAGCCCGCCGCTCCAAGCGCTCCGAGCGACGCCGGATCGGGGAACTACCCTTGCGAAGATGCCGCGTCCTGCAACGGTGCTCTTCGTGCCCGAAAGCGCGTACGGCCCCACGAACAACTGCATCGGCGTCGGCGCGCTGCTCCGTGACCGCGGGTACCGCGTGGTCTTCGCCTCGGAGGTGTCGTGGCGGGGGCGGCTCGAGGCGCTCGGGTTCGAAGAGGACCTCGTCGAGCTGGCCCCTCCTGCCGCCGCCGGCAACGGCGGAGCAGTGGACGCGGGCGAGGCGCAGTACGCGGGCGGAACCGGAGCCGACGGGCAGTCGGCCGGCGCGTCGGCGGCCGGACAGTTCTGGGCCGACTTCGTGAAGGAGACGGCGCCCGCCTTCAGGCGGCCCACGATCGAGCAGCTCGAGCAGTTCATCCGGCCGACCTGGCAGGCGCTCCTCGACGGCGCGCGCTTCGCGCAGGGCCAGCTCGAAGCCGTCGTCGACCGGCAGCGTCCTGACGTCATCGTCGAGGACAACGTCTGCGCCTTCCCCGCGCTCCTCACCGCAGGCGCGCCGTTCGTACGGATCGTCTCGTGCAACCCCCTCGAGATCGCTGCGCCGAACCTGCCGCCCAAGTTCTCGGGGCACCCGGTGGACGACGACACGCA
>JAJYGM010000529.1 GCA_021785095.1 Actinomycetes bacterium | reverse complement strand
CGCCGCGCGCGCGTCCTCGGCTCGTCGGAGCGTGCTCGCCGGGACGACCTCGCCGAGGAGAGAAGCCCGGCTCCGCCGAACGCGAGGAAGACGCCCACGCCTTCCCAGACGAACGGCCAGCGGAAGTTGACCTGGGCGGTGCCGAGGACCGCATAGACGGTGAAGACCGCCCAGAGATCCATGAGCCACCTGGGCTGGAGCCGCGCCTCGAGGCGTAGCCGCCCCGGCCAGTTCCTCTTCGGATAGCGCCACAGCGGGAGAGCCAGCGGATGGGTCCGGGGCAGGATGGGACGGACCACGGCGAGTGCCCGCCAGGCCTTCATCCAGCGCATCTCCTCCTTGCCGAGCTCGACGTAGCGGGCCGTCTCACTGGGGTGGCGAGGCGATGTCCCCTCGGGCAACCCCGGTATGGCAGCCGGGTCCGGGGGCCCGCCTGCGTCGTGAAGCCCGCCTGCCTTGTGGACCCCGCCTGCGTCGTGAAGGTCGCCTGCCTCGTGGATCCCGCCTGGGGGAGCCGGCGCGGCGCGGTCCCCTGGGGCTGGTCAGCGTCCGTCATTGCTGCGGTGACGTCACTGCAGCCGGAACGCGCGGGGGCGCGGGTCAGCTCCTCGCACCGGGTGGGTGCGTTGGCGCGGCGCGGGGGAGTGCCCGGAGCCCCTCGGGCAGCGCCGCCGACGGGCTGGTGAGCTCGGTGACCAGCTGGGCGGCGGCGTTCCCGGCCACGGTCTGGTGCCCTCTGCGCCGTCGGGCGATGCCGACGCGCCGCGGCGGGAGATCCAGGATGGGCACGAGGGCCCAACGGTCGGCGAGATAGCTGGGTCGGGCGGACGCCGGCAGGATGGCCGGGCCGTGCCCGTCGAAGGTCAGCGAGGCGAGCAGCCGGACGCCGTCCACCTCGGCGCGTACCGTGAGGCCGACCTCGGCCTCGGCGAGGGCGCGGTCCAGCTCGGCGCGAAAGGCCGTGCCGGGCAGGGGGAGCAACATCGGGACCTCGCTGAGGTCGGCGAGGTGGAGGGGTCCTGCCGTGGCGCGGGCGTCGTTCGCAGGCACGACCAGGACGAGCTCCTCCTCGAACAGGGGTGTGAAGTGGACATCGGCGTCGGGTGCGAGCACCGCCCCGACGACCAGGTCGAGCTGGCCGGCGAGCAGGGGCCCCTCCAGGGCCACCGAGCTCCCCTCGCTCACTTCGAGGCGCAGGCCAGGATGGCGGGCCGCACCGAGGTCCAGCAGCCGAGGGACGAGCCACCGCGCCGTCGTGCCGATCATCCCGGCGCGAGCGGTCCCGACGACCTCGTGGCGCAGTGCTGCGACGTCGGCCACCGCCGCCTCGAGCTCTGCCTCGATGCGTCGAGCGCGAGCGACGACGGCCTCCCCCTCGGGTGTGAGGCGCGCCTGGCTGCGGTCCCAGAGGGTGACGCGCAGCTCTCGCTCGAGGCGAGCGACGTGTGTCGAGACGTTCGACTGCACGGTGTGGAGGGCGTCGGCGGCACCGGAGAAGCTTCCGTGGTCGGCCACACCGACGAGGGCCCTGAGCTGTCGGAGATCCATCGCTTCCAAAGATTCTAGCTATCGCCGATAACTGCTCGACAGATTCGGTCGCGCCGTGCATAATGGTTTCAGTCCGCAGGACGACGGAATCCCCCCCTCCGGTCCTTGCGGCTTTGCGAAGGGACCGGCAACCCCCCCCGCCGGTCCCTTCGCCGCGTCTGGTGGCCGATCGGTACCGGGTGAGGCGGACCGCGAGATGGACCAGTCGCTCGGCCGTCCCGCTCCCGGGGTCGCGTCGGCGCCGGGTGCGGGTCTCGGCTCGGCAGCGGGGCTAGCCTCGGCGGCCGTGAGGGCGGCGATCTTCGACCTGGATCGGACGCTCCTCCCCGGACCGAGTGCTCCCATCCTCGCCGAGGCGCTTCGCGACGCCGGACTGCTGGAACGCCGACCTCCTGGGTCGGGCGTGCTCGAAATGGTCTATCGCGTCTACGGCGAGACGGCGCCTGCCATGGTGCTCGCTCGTGCTGGCGCGCTCGCGACGCGAGGGTGGTCGGCGGAGGCGCTCGCGGCGGCGGGCCGGGCCGCAGCCGAGCCACTTGCCGCAGCGCTCGCACCGTACGCGCCCGCCCTGCTCGACGAGCATCGGCGCGGGGGCCGGCTCCTCCTCCTGGCGACGACCACCCCGGAGCCGCTGGTGGCGCCGCTCGCGGACCTCCTCGGTCTGGACGGGGTGGTAGCCACCCGCTACGAGGTGCGCGACGGCCGTTGCACCGGCCGCCTCGCCGGGAGCTTCGTCTGGGGGCTCGGCAAGCGTGGGGCAGTCGCAGCGTGGGCGCGCCGGGAAGGCGTGTCGTTGCGGGAGAGTTTTGCCTACTCCGACAGCTTCTACGACGTCCCGCTGCTCGGCGCCGTCGGTTGCCCGGTGGCAACGAACCCTGACCCACGTCTGGCCACGGTCGCCATCGGGCGGCGCTGGCCGCTGCTGTGGCTGGACCGCCCGCCGGGCGTGCCGAAGCTCGGGCCGTTCGAGCCCTACGACCTGCTCCAGGTGATCGCTCGACCGGAGTGCTTCCCGTATGCGCGCTTCGCCTTGGACGGGGTGGAGCATCTCCCGGCGCGTGGCCCGGCGATCGTCGTCGCCAACCACCGGAGCTACTTCGACCCGGCCGTGCTCGCGATCCTCGCCGCCCGGCGCGGCCGGAAGCTGCGCTTCCTCGGGAAGCAGGAGGTCTTCGACGCTCCGGTCGTCGGCCCCCTGGCGCGGGCCCTCGGTGGTGTGCGGGTGGAGCGGGGATCGGGGTCCGACCGCCCGCTCGCCGAGGCAGCCCGGATGCTCGACGCAGGGGAGCTCGTCGCGGTGCTCCCACAGGGCACGATCCCCCGCGGGCTGGCCTTCTTCGACCCGATCCTCCGAGGCAGAACCGGCGCTGCCCGCCTGGCCGCGATGACTGGTGCACCGGTGATCCCGATCGGGCTCTGGGGGACGGAGGCGGTCTGGCCCCGCGCCTCGCGCCTCCCGCGGGTGTCGGCCGTGCCCCACCCGCCGCGAGTTTCCG
>JAJYGM010000462.1 GCA_021785095.1 Actinomycetes bacterium | reverse complement strand
GCTGACGCGGACGCCGGTGAACGCCTCGACCATCGCAGGGCCCGAGACGAACGCCACCGCGGACGGGCCCATCACGACGATGTCGGCCAGCCCGAGCAGGAGGGCCGGTCCCGAGACGACCGGGCCGACCGCCGCGGCCAGGACGGGCACGATGCCCGAGCACGCCGCGACGGCTGCGGCGGCGGTCCCCCACCCGTGGAGCGCGTCGAGCCCGACCGAGACGTCCGCGCCGCTCGACGCGAGCTCGACCAGGAGCGGGACGCGGGCGCCCAGCGCGAGCTCGGCCGCCCGGGCGAGCGACGCGCCGTCCTCTGGTGCGAGGGCTCCGCGGCGGCGGTCCGAGGTCGTGCGGGCCCGGACGACGCGGCGGCCCCCGACCTCTTCGAGGCCGACGCCGACGGTTCCGTCGATCCCCGCTCGCACGGGCACGCCGGCACGTCGCGCGACGACCGAGCTCACCGCCCCGAGATGCTAGCGGCGCTGCAGACGCCCAGGTCGGTGACCTGCGCGGGGCGCCCGGCACGGCCCGTACCGGGCGGTGCCCCGCGCGCGGCCGCCACAGGCCCGGCCCAACGTTGATCGATTGTTGAGCATCGTTGGATGGCCCAGTGACACCCAGATTGCACCATTCCGAGACGGAGAACGGCAGCGCGGACGGCGGCGAGCATGCATGCCGGACGCAACCGGTGGGAGGCGAGCCAGGACGATGAGGCCGACATGCGCGACTCGCTGCTCGTGAGGGCCCAGCACGCCCGTGAGGTGGAGGGGGGCTCGGGCGCGCGCGCACCCCGGCCGCTCCTCGGCCAGCTGCTCGTGAACAGCGGCGCGATCACCCATCTGCAGCTCGCCGACGCGCTCGCCCAGCAGACCTCCTCGGGCAGGCGCCTGGGCGCCATCCTGGTCGAGCAGGGCGCGCTGGCCGAGAGCGACCTCGCCGTGGCCCTGTCGACGCGCCTCGGCATCCCGCTGGTCGACCTCTCCCACGCGTCCCCCGCGGCCGACGCGGGCGATCTCCTGCCCGAGACCGTCGCCCGCGCCCATCTCGCCGTCCCGATCGCGACCGACGACGGGGTGGTGACCGTCGCCGTCGCCGACCCGACCCCCGAGGTCATCGCCGCGATCCAGGCCGAGATGGGCCAGCGGGTCCGCATCGCCGTCGCGCCGCGCTCGGACGTCCAGCGCGCGATCGACACCGCCTACCGGGCCCTCGGGGACATCCAGCGCCACGTGAAGGCGTTCGAGGCCGTCGAGGCGCCGCGGCGCGTCCAGGATCAGGTCACGACCGTCACCGTCGACGACGACGCGCCCGTCGTCCAGGTGGCCCAGCTCGTCGTCACCCAGGCGCTCCGGGACCGGGCGTCCGACGTCCACATCGAGCCCCAGGGCGACAGCCTGCGCGTCCGGTTCCGGATCGACGGCGCGCTGCACGACGCGCTCTCCCTCCCGATCTCCATGTCCTCGGCGCTCGCCAGCCGCTTCAAGATCCTGGCGAACATGAACATCGTCGAGCGCCGGCGTCCCCAAGACGGGCAGTTCACGATGCAGCTCGACGGCCGCGAGATCGACGTCCGCGTCTCGACGGTCGCCACGATCTGGGGCGAGTGCTGCGTCCTGCGGCTCTTGGACAAGGGGCGGACCCTGATCCGCATGAACGACCTGGGCATGCCCCAGGACATCCAGGACCAGATCTCCCAGCTCATCCGGTACCCGTTCGGGATGGTGCTGAGCGCGGGGCCGACCGGCAGCGGGAAGACCACCTCCCTCTACGCCGCGCTCGCCGAGATCGACGAGCCCCACCGGAACATCATGACCATCGAGGACCCGGTCGAGTACGTCTTCCCCACGATCAACCAGATCCAGACCCACGAGCAGGCGGGGATCACCTTCGCGACCGGGCTCCGCTCGATCCTGCGCCAGGACCCCGACGTCATCCTCGTCGGCGAGATCCGCGACGTCGACACCGCCCGGGTCGCGGTCCAGTCGGCGCTGAGCGGCCACTTCGTGCTCTCGTCCATCCACGCGACCGACTGCGCGGCCGCGCTGCACCGCTTCTTGGACATGGGGATCGAGTCGTTCCTCATCGCGTCCTCCGTCGTCGCCATCATGGCCCAGCGCCTGGTGCGCCGCACCTGCCCGAGCTGCATGGTGCCCTACCAGCCCCCCGCCGACGAGCTCTCGTTCTACGAGGAGAGCGTCGGCGAGCCGAAGACGCGCTTCTGGCGCGGCGAGGGCTGCAACTTCTGCGGGGGGACCGGCTACCGGGGCCGCATCGGCGTCTTCGAGGTGATGCGCATCACCCCGGAGATCAAGCGCCTCGTGGTGGGGTGGGCGACCCAGGAGGAGCTCCAGCGCATGGCCGTGCTCCAGGGGATGCGCACGCTCCGCCAGGAGTCCGTGCGCCTCGTCGAGCAGGACGTCACGACGGTCGCAGAGGTGCTCCGCACCATCTACGCGCTCTAGGGGAAGGGGCCTCCATGCCGAAGTACACGTACTCCGCGATCGGCGCCGACGGCGTCAACGTCTCGGGGGTCGAGGAGGCGCTCACGCTGGGCGGCGCGCGGCGCGCGCTCGTCGCGCGGGACCTCGCCCCGGTGGAGGTGAAGGAGAAGCACAGCCTCCTCCAGCTGGAGATCACGAAGAAGCGGGTGAAGCGCCGCGACCTGATGCACTTCTCCCGCCAGATGGCGGTCTTCACCCGTGCCGGCATCCCGGTCTTGGAGTCCCTCGACGTGATGACCGAGGAGCTCGGGAACCAGCGGTTCGCGGTCGTGATCGCCGAGATGGCGGACGCGCTGCGCGGTGGCAGCACGTTCGCCGGCGCGGCCTCCGAGCACCCCGACGTCTTCCCCCCCTACTACCTCGGCATCCTGCGCTCCGCGGAGCTCACGGGCAACCTCGACACCGCGCTCGACCAGCTGGGGGACTACATCGAGCGGGACCTCGAGGCGCGCCGGAAGGTGATCAGCGCGGTCACCTATCCCGCCATCGTCCTTTGCTTCGCGGTGCTGGCGATCATCGTGATCGTCGCAATCGCGCTGCCACACTTCAAGAC
>JAJYGM010000478.1 GCA_021785095.1 Actinomycetes bacterium | reverse complement strand
CCACACGTCGGTGGGCACCTTCCCGCGCGACGCCTTCTCGGGCCCGACGAGGCCCGGCGCCAGGTACGGGACGCGGTCGATCGCGTCGCGCTCGAACGTCCACCGCTCGCCCCTCGCGTACCACAGGATCGTGTCGTGCTTGCGGGGCCAGCGGTCCGGCGAGCGGCCGCCGTAGTCGTACGCCCAGACGATCTCGTTGAGGAACCGCTCGGGCCCGAACACCTCGTCCAGCAGGAGGCGCACGTGGTGAACCGTCCGCCAGTCCACGTGGAGGAACAGGGACCCTTCCGGCGCGAGGACGCGGTGGAGCTCCCGGACCCGCTCGCGGAGTGCGTCGAGGTGCTCGTGGAGCGGCAGGGCGTCGTCGTAGGCGAGGTCGCTCGTCACCTCGTAGCGCTCGCGCCCGCCGCGGAACCCGCGGCGCTCACGCTCCCCGGCCCCGAGGCGGATGGTCTGGAGACGGCGCGAGGCTCCCGTGGCGAACGGCGGGTCCGCGTAGGCCAGGTCCACGCTGCCGTCCGGCAGCGCCCCCAGCAGCGCGAGGTTGTCCGCCTCCACGACGGCGCCTCGCTTCCGCCCCGCGACCACCCCATCGACCGCCGCGCGCGCGCCCGGGTCAAGCGCGATCGTCGTCATCGGGCGGCCGACGATGGGCAGATCTCGCGGAAGGCGCAGAACCCGCAGGCGATGTAGTCAGGCTTCGGCCCGAACTCCCGGGCCCGGATCCCCGCCGCCGCGCCCCGCACCGCGTCGCGCGCCTTGTCGATCCGCTTGCGGTCCACGGGCGCGGTCCCCACGAGGCCCGTGTCGAGGAAGTGCAGCGCCACCTCGTCGGGCAGGCGTCCGGTCATCGCCTCGTAGGCCATCGCGTAGATCGAGAGCTGGAGCGAGTTCCTGGCCCGCTCGCGGGCCTTCGCCGGGTCCCGCACGTCCGACGACTTGTAGTCCGTGATGACGACGTACTCGGGCGCGAGGTCGAGCGCGGGCTGGACGACGTCGGCCGCGAACGTGCCGCCGTCCTCGTCGGCGCCGGGCGCCGGTGCGGACCCCGGCGCCCGCGGAGCGATGTCGACCCGGTCGAACCGGCCGCGGACGCGATCGCCGTCGAGCTGGAACGAGAAGTCGCGCTCCACGTAGGCGGGGATCACCGCGCCCGGCCGCAGCTGCTCCTCGCGGAACCGGCGGAGCGCCTCCCGCCCGGACGCCAGGCGCGCCTCCTCGTGCTCCCGCGAGAGGAACCCCTCACTCGACCAGGCGGCGGCGAAGGCCGGGTACAGCGCGTCCTCGCTCATGACCTCGCCGCGCGCGTGGCGCTTGTGGAACTCGGCGACGGCCAGGTGGAGGGCCGCGCCGTAGATGATCGAGTGGTGCGGCGCGAGCGGGACCCGCAGCAGGTGCGCGAACTTGTACTTGAGCGGGCAGGTGAGGTAGTCGTCGATCGCGTAGAAGCTCAGGGTCAGGGGCTCGTCGTCACGGCGCGGGACGGCTGCCGGGACGGCGTCGGTCCGCTCGAGGCTCGCGAGCCGGTCCAGGGGGCGCTGCGCCTTCGCACCCGTGCCCACCGTGCCGGCCGCCACCGGGAGGTCCAGCGCCTCGAGCACGAACGGCGACACCCGCCGGGCCCGCGCCCCGCCGTAGTCCGCCGCGTGCGAGAGGATCAGCTCGTCGCGCGCCCGGGTCATCCCCACGTAGAACAGCCGCCGCTCCTCCTGGAGCTGGTAGTCCCCCTCGGGCAGCGTCTCGTCCACGAGCTCCACCGGCAGCGAGAGCGGCTCCCGGCGCGCCGTCGCCGGGAATCGGCCGGACACCAGTCCCGGCAGGTACACGACGGGGAACTCGAGGCCCTTCGCCTTGTGCACCGTCATGACCGCCACCGCGTCCGCGTCGGGGTCGATGTCCGCGGTGGCCGGGTCGTCGCCCGCGTGGATCAGCGTCTGGAGGTGCGGCGCGAGGAAGATCGCCCGGTCGTCGGGGAGGAGCGCGGACTGGGCTCGGACGATGTCGAAGAAGCGCGCGAGGTTCGAGAGCGCCTCCTCCGCCGCGACCGTCCCCGCCGACGCCAGCCACTTGAGCCAGCCCGTCTCGCGCAGGAACGCGTACGCCACCTCGCCAGCGGGGCGCTCGTGCGCGAGCGCCGTGAAGCGCCCGAGGTCCGCCACGAGGCGGGCCGCCGCCGTCCGCGTCTGCGGGGCGAGGCGCAGGATCCCCGGCTGCCGCCCGAGCTCCTCGAGCACCTCGAGCACCGAGCGGTTCCGCCGGCGCGCCATCTGGACGATCCCCGCGAGGTCCTCGCCGCCGAGTCCGTACAGCTCCGAGGCCGCCAGGGCGTAGACGTCGACCGATGACCCCGGGTCCGCCACGGCGCGCAGGAACGAGAGCAGCAGCTTCACCTCGGGCCGCGCGTACAGCCCGCTCGTCCCCGAGAAGCGCCACGGGATGCCCTCGAGGTTGAGCGACCGCAGCACCGGGTCCGCGGCGGCGTTCGAGCGCACGAGGACCGCCATGTCGCGGGCGGCGGCACCCTCGCTGATCCGCCGCGCGATGTCCTTGGCGATCCAGTCCGCCTCCTCGGTCCCGGTGGCGAACGCCTCGTGGCGGACCGGTGCCGCAGCCTTGCCCTTCCGGGTGGCGATGAGGCGCTTGACGATCCCCGCCCGCACCTCCAGGCGATCCGGGTCGTTGTGGCGGACGAGCCGGTACGAGGCGTCCAGGATGGGCGCCCGGGAGCGGTAGTTGCGCCGGAGCACGACCACCCTGGCCGCCCGGTACCGCTCGCGGAACTCGAGGATGTTGCTGATGGCCGCGCCGCGGAACTTGTAGATGGACTGGTCGTCGTCGCCCACGACGGTCACGTTGCGGTGCCGCTGGGCCACGAGCGCGACGAGCTCCGCCTGGGCGCGGTTGGTGTCCTGGAACTCGTCCACCAGCAGGTACTTGAACCGGCGCTGCACGGTTTCGCGCGCCACGGGCGACTCGCGCAGCAGCCGGAGGGCCAGCGACACCTGGTCGCCGAAGTCCACCGCCCCGTGCGCCGCGAGCAGCCGCTGGTAGCT
>JAJYGM010000211.1 GCA_021785095.1 Actinomycetes bacterium | reverse complement strand
CCGGCACCGAAGCAGGGGTCATCAGTACGACTCCCGCGGAACCGGGCTGCCGCGGCGCCCGACCAGGAAGTCGAGATCGGCGCCGCGGTCGGCCTGCAACACGGTGCGCCGGTACAGCGCCACATAGCCGCTCGTGACCCCGGGTGGATCTGCCGGCGGCGAGAGCACCGCCCGGCGCCGGTCGAGCTCCGCCTCGTCCACCTCCATGTCCAAGGTGCGAGCCTTGGCGTCGAGGACGACCATGTCGCCGGTTCTCAGCAGCGCCAGTGGCCCCCCGTCGCCGGCTTCAGGTGCCACGTGGAGCACCACGGTGCCATAGGCGGTGCCACTCATCCTGGCGTCGGAGATCCGCACCATGTCCCGAACCCCTTGGCGCAGCAGTCGTCTCGGGAGAGGCAGGTTGCCCACTTCCGGCATGCCGGGATAGCCCTTGGGTCCGGCGTTGCGCACCACGAGCACGGTGTCGGCGTCGACCCCGTCCATGTCACCCTCGGCGGCGGACACGTACTCCTCGTAAGAGTCGAACACTGCCGCCGGACCACGATGCTCGAGCAGCTCCGGGGAGGCGGCGGACAGCTTCAACACCGCCCCGCTCGGGCACAAGTTGCCATGCAGCACGGCCACGTGACCGCCGGGCGCCATGAGCGGATCGGCTCGGCTGCGGATCACCTGACGGTCCCAGCACTGGGCGCCAGCCACGTTCTCCCCGACGCTTCTGCCTGTGACGGTCAGCGCGTCGGAGTGCAGCAAGTCTCCCATCTCGGCCATGACCGCAGGCAGCCCACCCGCCGCGTCGAGCTCTTCCATGAGGAACCGGCCATGGGGCTTGATGTCCACCAGCACCGGCACGTCGGCACCGAGCGCGTCGAAGTCGTCGAGGCTGAGCGCGACCTCGGCCCGGCCGGCGATAGCCAGCAGGTGGATGATCGCGTTCGTCGATCCGCCCACCGCGGCCTCGACGCGCACCGCGTTCTCGAAGGCGGCTCGGGTCAAGATGGCCGACGGCCGCAGATCCTCTGCGACCATGTCGACGATCCGCCGCCCCGCCAGATGGGCGATCTTGTAGCGCTGGGCGTCCACCGCTGCCACGGTGGCCGACCCCGGCAGCTGCAGTCCGAGGGCCTCGGTGACACACGCCATGGTGGAGGCGGTGCCCATGGTGGTGCAGTGGCCGTTGCTGCGCGACACGCAGCTCTCCGCCTCGCGGAGATCCGCTTCTGTCATCTCCCCGGCCCGGGTCTCTTCGGCCATGCGCCACACGTCGGTGCCCGACCCGACCGGACGGGCCCGGAACCGCCCGCTCACCATTGGCCCGCCGGTGACCAAGATGGTAGGCAGATCGGCACTGATCGCCCCCATGACCTGCGCGGGCGTCGTCTTGTCGCATCCGGCGAGGAGCACCACGCCGTCGAGAGGGTTCGAACGGATGGCTTCCTCCACCTCCATGGCCATGAGGTTCCGGTACAGCATGGCGGTAGGACGCACCAACGTCTCGCCCAAGGACATGGTCGGGAACTCGAGAGGAAAGCCGCCGCGCTCCCACACCCCGCGCTTCACCGCCTCGGCTACCTGGCGCAGGTGGGCGTTGCACGGGGCGAGCTCCGACCAGCTGTTGGCGATGCCGATGACCGGCCGCCCGTCGAAGACGTCGTCGGGAATCCCCTCGGACTTCGAGTGCGACCGGTAGACGAAGCCCACCTTCCCCGACTGCCCGAACCATGCCTGGCTGCGCAGCTCGACACGCAGCTCCCCGACAGACCCTCGAGCCCGAGGAGAGGACCCCGAGCCAACCGAAGGCCGCCTGCTGGCGTCGCCGGCCACGTTCTCGTTCGCAGTCATGCGGCGCCCGCCTCGGTGCTCATGCGCCGAAGGCCACGTAGCGCTGCTCCTCGAACTCTTCGAGCCCGAGGCGGCCACCTTCGCGGCCGATCCCGCTCTGCTTCATGCCTCCGAGCGTGCCGAACGCGGTGGGCGGGACCGGGTCGTTCACCCCTACGATGCCGGCCTCCAGGCGCTGCGCCATGCGCCAGGCTCGTCCCACGTCCCGGGTGTAGACGTAGCCGGCCAGGCCCATCTCGGTGTCGTTCGCCCGGGCGAGCACCTCGTCCTCGGTGTCGAAGCCGAACACCCCCGCAGCAGGGCCGAACACCTCGGTGGTGCCGAGCCCGCACCCAGGCGGCGGCTCGACCACGAAGCACGGCCGGTGCCAGTAACCCTTGCTAGGCAGGTCGACGTCCGGAGCCAGCAACCGACCCCCGCCGTCGCACGCCTCGGCCACAAGCGCAGCGACCTCGTGGACTCGTCCCGGCGTGATCAGCGGGCCGAGATCGACCTCCTTCTCGCCAAGTGGATCGCCGACGGTCATGGCCCCCACCGCACCTCGGAGCCGCTCGACGAACGCGTCGAGCACAGGGCGCTGCACGAACACCCGGTTCGCGGCGATGCACGACTGGCCGTTGTTGCGGAACTTGGCGATCATGAGCCCTGCGATCGCCGCGTCGAGATCCGCGTCGGCAAAGACGACGAACGCGCCGTCCCCGCCGAGCTCGAGCACCGGGCGCACCACCCGCGGCGCCGCCTGGCGCATCACCTGCTGGCCGACCCCGGTGGAGCCGGTGAAGCTCACCACCCGCAGTGCCCGGTGCCCGAGCAACGCCGCTGTCTGCTCGCCGGCAGGGCCGTGGACGAGGTTGAACACCCCGTCGGGGATCCCGGCGTCGACCAACGCCTGGCTGAGTGCGACCGCGGCCAGCGGGGCACGCTCTGAAGCCCGAGCCACCACCGTGCACCCCGCAGCGAGCGCCGGAGCGATCTTCCTCGCCGGGATGGACACCGGGAAGTTCCACGGCGTGAGACACGCGGCGACCCCCGCTGCCTGGGTGAAGGTCACCAGCTGGCGCCCGGGCTGCTCGGCTCGAAGCACCTCGCCCGAGGGCTGACGTACCGCGTCGGCGAACCAGCGGAAGAACTCCGCCGCGAAGTGGACCTCCCCCTCCGCCTCGGCGAGGCGCTTGCCAGCGTCAGCCGCCAGCACCCGGCCGATGGCGCCTCGGC
>JAJYGM010000124.1 GCA_021785095.1 Actinomycetes bacterium | reverse complement strand
CCGATCTCCCGAGCACGACGACGTCGTCGACTCCGAGGGCGCGCAGGTCGGCGAGCACCGCGGCGCGCGTCGCGCGGGTGAGCGGGAGGCGCAGCTCGTGGAGGCTCCCGGCGGCGAAGACGAGCCACAGCGCGTCGAGCGGCGGGGACTCGACTGCGTGCGAACCGGCTCCCGGCACGATCGCGTACCCGTCGGCGAGCGAGAAGGAGAAGCCGTCCTCCGCCTGCCAGACCATCTCGTCGGCTGCCCACGCGGGCGTGGCGGGGTAGATCGCGACCAGCGGTGCTGTCCGTGCGCCACGGTCCTGGGCGACCGCGGGCGCCAGGTGCTCGACCGCTGGGCGGCGGACGGCGGTCACGGCGTAGGGCCGGCGCCCGAGCGCGGCGAAGGGGACGAGCGCGAACGCGCAGACGGCGAGCGAGAGGGCGACGAGGAGCGGGGCCGCCGGCTTCGCGGACGTCGAATGCGTCGGGGCGCGCGGAACTGTGGGGCCGTCGGCCGCACCGTCCCTCTCGGGTTGCGCCCGTGGCCGCTCCCAGCGCCCGAGAGGGACCGCGGCGGCGTTCTCCTCGTGTACCCGTGGCCGCTCCCAGCGCCGGAGGTGGTCGGCGATCACCGCGAGCGCCAGCCCGCAGAAGAGGTCGACCATCGCGGCGAACCGCTCCGGCACGATCGAGTCGAGGAGCGGGGCGTGGCCGAGTGCCGCGGCGGGAAGGGTGACGCCGAGCGCCCGATGTCCGACGTGGAGCGTGTAACCGAGCGACGCGACGTACGCCGCGAGCGCCGTGAGAAGGAGGACCCGCAGGAGGGCGGAGCGCCAGAGGGCCGCCGCGCCGGCGATCAGCACCGCGAGGAGCGCGATCCCGAGGTAGCTGCCGTTCGAGCCGGAGATGAACGCGACGCCGGCGAGCTCCGCGTGCGGCTCCACGGCGGCGGCGAGCGAGGCGGCGATCGTGCCGACGTGGTGCCACACTGGCCCGACGAAGTGGCGCGGGCCCGCGACGACGTACCAGAAGGGGTACGCGAGCGCCGCGGCGACGATCACCGTTGCGATCAGGAGCCCCCGCCACGCGCCGGCGAGGCTCGGCACCACCGACCTGGGCCACCCGAGCGACATGACGATCGCCGAGAGCAGGGCCGTCAACGCGGTGATCGCGAGCATCTCGGTGGAGACGAAGAATTGCGCGACGACGAGGATCCCCAGTACGGCGCCCGTGAGCACCGGGCGGCGAGTGCCGCGTACGAGCAGGGCATCGAGGCACCAGAAGATCAACGGTGGCAGGACCAGCCACGTGAGATCGAGGTGACCGTAGCGCAGGTCACCGGTGAGGAACGGGCCGAACCCGTAGCAGAGCCCACCACAGAACGCCGCCGGGAGCCACGTCACGTGGCGGCGGCACAGCGTGAAGGCGCCGAGCGCGCTCAGGGCAGGCGCGAGGAGCACCGCCACGTCGAAAGAGGCGACAGGGCCCGCCGTCACCGTCACCGGTGCGAGCAGGAGGCCGAGGAGCTCCATGGACGTGTTGTCGAGCAGGTTCACACCCGACGGCGCGAAGACGGCGTGGCTGAAGAAGGGGTCCAGGCCGGCGCCGAGGGCGTGGGGCACCCACGCGAGGAACCACACCTCCTGAGCCGGGTCGGCCGAGCCAGCCGGGAGCGCGGCGCCGAAGCCGTGCGCGAGCAGCTGCCACCAGGCGGCGGTCGAGATCGCGAGGTAGACGGCGAACGCCGAGAGGGAGGGCCATGCCCGGCGTGGCCGGCCGGGCCGCGGCGCGTCGCTCGTGCGTGCGCCCTCGAGCCCGGGTCCCCGCACCGTAGGCGGTGCCGCGCTCCGCGGGGCGAGAACCGTCGCGGCCCGGCTCACGGGTCGCGAGGATAGGGCGAGGACGGGGAGAGGACGAGCGGGGGACTGGCGGCCGTCGACCGGCTCTCCCGCGCCCCTTTGCGCCAGGATACACCGTCTCGACCCGGGGCGGGGCGGGTGGGCGGCAATCTGCCGGCTGATCGGGACTGACGCGGAGCCTCCGGAGCACCGACCCGCGACGGTCTTCGGGGACAGTGTCCGATCGGCGAGACTTTGCGAGACTGCCGTCATGCCAGAGACCTCGCCCGGTCGGCCGAACTTCGGGTCTGCGGAAGGCGCATGGCGTGACGGTCTGTGCCTGGTCCGCGACGTCGTGCGCCAAGAGTTGGTGCACACCGTGCGCTCGTTGTCTCTGATCGTCGAAGCCGGAACGTCGGTCGCCTTCTCGACGGCGCCGTAGCTTGCTCCTGCGACCACCGCCTCGATGGCCGCATCGAGATCTGCTTGCGAGCTCCGGCGCTTCCTTGCTCGGGCCATCGGACACCTCCAGATCAGGAGATGTCGCGGTCCGCAGGTGACGCGCGGGGCCATCGACAGCCCAATCGGTTCGTAGGTACGCTTACCGACGGGGTACGGACAGGTCGGTGGCGGCGAGAGCCGTTCCGCGTCTGAGAGGGGAACGGATGGGCGCAGGTGATTCTGCGACTGCGATCGCACAGCATGCACAAGCGAGAGCCGTGGCGCTTCGGAAGAAGGCGGAAGCTGCCGAACGACGCGCGGCTCGATACCGAGCAGGTGCGGCGGGAGAACGGGTGCTGGACGACACGGCGCAAGGGCTCGTCGACTGCGGCTGGTTCCCGTTGGCGGACCGCCGCTCGCCGAACGGGGGAAACATGGACGAGCTGTTCGTCGGGCCGGCCGGCGTGGCGGTGCTCGATGCCAAGAATTGGTCCTGGCCGGTGCAGGTGCAGCACGGTCAGATGCGCACTGGGAGGTTCCGGAAAACAAAGAGCGTTCAGCGCGTCCTCGATCAAGTTCGTGCTGTCCAAGACGTTCTCGATCGCGCCGGATTGGATGGGGTCCCCGTGCAAGGTTTCATCGTGCTCACCGGGGAAGCCTCGCGAGCTCTCCCACCGGCGGACGTTCAAGGTGTGTGGGTGCTGGGGCTGGACTTCGTGCAGTCGGGCTTCTCGGTGCAACCGAGCACGCTTCCCATGGACGTCGTTGCGCAGGCGCAGGCCGTGATCGAGGC
>JAJYGM010000637.1 GCA_021785095.1 Actinomycetes bacterium | reverse complement strand
CGTCGTCGCGAAAGCACCTTTACCAAATCACCTCATCTCAGAGGAAGCGACCGTAGAGGCGGGGGAAGAGCAGGAGACGCCTCGGTCTGCGCGTCTCACGCCACTTTTCCCGGTTGCCTACCCGACGATCAGCGACATTGCGGGTGACGCGGGGCACGGTTCGTCCGGGTCCCGGGGCCCGATGATGCCGGCGGTAGCGAAGCCACTCGGATGTATCCCACCGCCGGTCGGCTGGGAGCCCCCAGCCTTCCCGGCAAACCGAATGCAGACCGCGACACCAACGAAGAGAGGAAGTCGATGAGCCCAGAGCAGCTCGAGCGTTCGATCCTGGAGCGCAAGGCAAGCGATGAGCTGCGAGCCATTGCCACGGCGATGTCGCTCGAAACGGCGCCCCGCACGAAGAAGGCGGACCTCGTCAACCAGATCCTGCGTGCAGCGGGTGTGGAAGTGGATGGTTCCGCCTCGAACGGCCACGGAACCGACGCCACGGCGTCGGGTGGCGGCCGCGCGGCGAGCGACGAGGCGGAGACGAGCGCCGGACAAGCCGACGGCGAGGCAAGCTCGAATGGCAAGGCGACCGCTGCGAAGCGGCCAGGTCGCACCCGGGCAGCGAAGAAGGATGCGTCGGTGCCGAGCTCCGGCGCGGACTCGACGGTCGACGGCGCAGATGCCGACGCCGCCCCTGCGCAGGCTGGGAGCGACCAGGAGTCCGAACCGGTTGTCGCGTCGGGCGCGGACGCACCAGAGTCGCCGCGCTCCCCCGCCTCGCAGGCCGACACGCGGCCGGACGAGCGTCCGTCGGCGAACGGTTCCGGTGCTGCCGAGTCCCGCGACCGAGCGCGGTCGAACGCGCCCGCCGCAGACGGTGGCGACACCTCCGCTGACGGGGGCGCCGACCCGGCTGCGAGTGGCGGCGAGAGTGGAAACGGATCGCAGCCCCACGGCGGCGGTGCGGCAACGCAGATTCGTTCGCAGCAGAGCCAGCAGAGCCAGCAGAGCCAGCAGAGCCAGCAGAGCCAGCAGAGCCAGCAGAGCCAGCAGAACCAGAACCGGCAGCAGTTCCAGGGCGGCCAGCCGGCCGAGGCGGGCAACCGCCGCAGCCGCCGCCGGCGCGGGCGTGACCGGGAGCGCGGCGAACGTGAGCTGCAGGGAGGTCAGGCTGATGCGCCCTTCCAGGGTGAGCTCGTGCCCGTCAAGGGACTGCTCGACCTGCGGGACGAGGGTTACGGCTTCCTCCGCACGAGCGGTTACCTGCCGAGCCCGAAGGACGTCTACGTCTCGATCAGCCAGGCGCGCCGTTTCGGCCTGCGTCGTGGCGATGCCATCGAGGGCGGCTGCCGCCCCGCCGGCCCGAGCGAGAAGTACCCGGCGCTCCTGCGCATCGACACGATCTGTGGGATGGCACCGGAGGAGGCGGCGCGGAGGCGGCGTTTCGAAGATCTGACACCGCTCTTCCCGGACGAGCGGCTGCGCCTCGAGATGCCGGACGACCCGGCGAACCTCACGGCTCGGATCGTCGATCTCATCTCGCCGATCGGAAAGGGCCAGCGTGGCCTCATCGTGTCACCGCCGAAGGCTGGCAAGACGACGGTCCTCAAGCAGATCGCCCATTCCATCGAGGCGAACAACCCCGACGTGCACCTCATGGTCCTCCTCGTCGAGGAGCGGCCGGAAGAGGTGACGGACATGCGGCGATCGGTGAAGGGCGAGGTGATCGCCTCGACGTTCGACCGCCCGTCGGAGGAGCACACGGCCGTCTCGGAGCTCGCCATCGAACGGGCGAAGCGGCTCGTCGAGCTCGGTCGTGACGTCGTCATCATCCTCGACGGCATCACGCGGCTCGCCCGGGCGTACAACCTGGCGCAGCCCGCAACCGGCCGGATCATGTCAGGTGGTGTCGACTCCGGTGCCCTGTACCCGCCGCGGAAGTTCTTCGGTGCGGCACGGAACATCGAGGAGGGCGGTTCGCTCACCATCCTCGCGACGGCCCTCGTCGAGACGGGCTCCAAGATGGACGAGGTCATCTTCGAGGAGTTCAAAGGCACCGGCAACATGGAGCTCCGCCTCGACCGCAAGCTTGCCGAACGGCGGATCTACCCGGCGATCGACGTGAACGCGAGCTCGACGCGACACGAGGAGCTGCTGTTCGACCGGAACCAGCTGCAGCAGGTGTGGAAGCTGCGGCGGGTGCTGAACGCGCTCGGCTCCGAGGGCAACGCGGCCGCGGGACTCGAGCTGCTGATGGACAAGATCAAGCAATCCCGTTCGAACGAGGACTTCCTCGCAGAGATCGCGAAGGCGCCGATCCCCAACAACTGAGGTCCGCCGAGCCCCGGCAGGAGCTGGTGGGCACCCGGTGAGCGACAGGTCCCGCAGGAGTTCTGCTCCTCCGCCGGGCCCGTTCGAGGTCGATGTGAATTCCCGTAGACTGTGCGCGCCATGAAAGCCGACATCCACCCGAACTACGTGCTGGCGACTGTCCACTGCTCGTGCGGCAACACGTTCCAGACGCGCTCGACGAAGGCCGACCTTCATGTCGAGTTGTGCAACGAGTGCCACCCCTTCTACACGGGCAAGCAGAAGCTGGTCGACACCGGTGGCCGGGTGGAGCGCTTCGAGCGCCGCTACGGCCCGCGCAGGTCGAAGACGTCCTGAACGCCGCTCCCGGAGGCGGCGACCGGGAACGAGCCGAGACCAACTGTCGCGGCGCTCGGGACCGTGCCTCGACCGAGCGTCCCCCCACGCCCGACCTAACCTCGTCCCGTGCTCGAACGACTTCCTGAGTTCGAGGCGGAGTACGAGGACGTCCTCGCCCGCTTGGCCGATCCCTCGATCGGCAACGACCCGCGCCAGCTGCGCGATCTCTCGCGCCGTCACAAGGAGCTCGAGAATCTCGTCCGCACGATGCGGGAGCTGAGGGGAGCCGAGGACGACGTCTCGACGGCCCGCGAGCTGCACGGCGAGTCCACCGGCGAGGAGCGCGAGCTGGCACAGCAGGAGATCGAGGCAGCCGAATCGCGGGCGGCGCGCCTCGAGGACGAGCTGCGAACCCTGCTTC
>JAJYGM010000143.1 GCA_021785095.1 Actinomycetes bacterium | reverse complement strand
GGGCGGCGCTCTGCAGGTGCTTCGCCCCAAGGGCCCGCTCCACCTCGGCGGCGATGCGATCGAGCTGCGCATTGGACTGCGCCGAGGACTGGCTCGGTGCCGCGATCTTGCTCGCCGAATGGCTCTGGAGCGATGAGACGATGCTCGTCTGCGTGAGCAGGCCAGCTGAGCCAGGCTTGGCGATCGCCGAAGGGCTGAAGGCCCGCTCGAGGCCGAGCTTGAACTCCAAGAATTTCTGGGCGTTGATCGTGCTCATGGCGAACAAGACGATGAAGAGCGCGAGGAGAAGCGTGATCATGTCGGCATAGGTGAGAAGCCACCGCTCCCCGTTGTCCTCGCCGTGATCGGTGGCGTGGGCAGCATGGCGATGCCGGGCCGAGTTCATGCCGCCGCGCCCTTCTCCTCGCTCGCACGCACCTGAGGTGCAAGGAACGACTCCATGCGCGTGCGCACGAAGCGGGAGCTCGCACCCGCCTGGATCGCGAGCAGGCCCTCGACCTCCATCCGCTTGATCTGGATCTCCATGTTGCTCGAGCGCTTCAGCTTGTTCGAGATCGGCAGCCAGATCAGGTTGGCCGACAACACGCCCCACAGCGTGGCGGTGAACGCCGAGCCGATTGCCGGACCGAGGGCACCGGGGTTTGAAAGGTTGCCGAGCACATGCACGAGGCCCATGACGGTGCCGATGATGCCGAGTGTGGGCGCGAAGCCGCCCATGTCCGAGAAGACCTTGGCACCCATGCGGTGGCGGCCCTCGGTCGCTGCGATGTCGTTGTCGAGGACCTCCATGATCTCCTCGGAGTTCACCCCATCGACCGCCAGCTCGACGCCGCGGCGCAAGAAGGGGTCCTCGATCGCCTGGGTCTCCTTGTCGAGCGCCATAATGCCGTTGGTCTTCGCCACGGCGGCGAGGCGCGACATCTCCTGGATGGCGATTTCCATGTCGTAGACATCGCCCTTGGTCGCCCGCTTCAAGATCAACTTGATGATCTTGAGATCACTCTTCATGAAGCCCGCCGTCGCAGCAAAGAAGGTGCCCCCGAAGACCAAGATGATCGGTGCCGGCTTGAGGAGGACCGTCGGGCTGCTGCCGTCGAGGATCGTGGCGATCATCACGCACACCAACCCTCCTGCGATTGCCATCGGTGTCCAGGTATCCTTCACCGCCCCTCCTCGTGCTCGTCTTTGCCGAGCGGTGCCACCAGGCGAAGGGTCGTCGTGGTCTCGCGCCCAGCGCTCGTCTCCGGCCCGACCTCGCGGGTCAGGCGACGGATCGCCAGCGCCTGGACCTCGGCCCGGTCGTCGCGCTGGGCATTCACCACCTCTTCCAGCGACTCGCGCACGATGTAGCTGGTACCGCTCGTCAAGGTGACGTGGGTCTCAGTCTCGCCCTCGACTCGCTCGATCAGCGCACCGTTGATGGCAAGCTGCTCACCGCGCAGGTTGTGGAGCACGATCATCGGTCTTCCTCGGACTTTCTGCGCGTACGCCGGGACGTTGTCGCCGACCCCCCGGTGATATCGGCGAGCACATGGCCGTCTTGAGGCGTTTTGCAATCACCTTGCGCGGTCGCGAGCGCGCTCGACGAGCTCGTGCAGGTCTTGTTCGAGGCTCGTGCCCCACGACTCAAGGACCGCCCAGCCGATGCCCGGTCGCAGGAGCGCTGGGTCCGGCTCGCCAACCCAGAGCGCGCCGTCGAGGCGCCGCGCGACCGCTTCGGTGTCGGTCTCGCCGACGCCGGGCAACAGCGCGCACAGCTCGCTCGAGCCGATGTGGCCGAGCACGTCCTCGCCGCGCACATGGTGGCGCAAGACCCCGGCCAAGCGCTTCAGCTCGAGTGACTCGCCGTTGCCTGGCCGGGGCGCCGCCCCAGGCCGGACGACGATGCACACGGCGCCCGTCGGCTCGTCCATCGAGCGCGCGCGGCCCAGAGCGTAGGTGGCGACTGCCTCGAAGGCGGCGGCCTGCAACAAGCCAGTCAGCTGGTCGCGAGTCCCTGTTCGCTCCATCGACCGCCCGCCGAGGGGCAGGGAGAACCGGCGACGCTCGCGCCATGCCGGCGCGCCCATCAGCTCGCGAACGTGATCAGCGAGACCAGACCACGGTCATAGCCCTCGACGTCCACCTCGAAGTGCTCGGCGCTCTTGGCCGCTTTGATGGCCTCGCTGTCGGGCAGCTGCTCGCCGGGGGCAAATCCGGCGATCTCGTTCAGCACGCAGTGGAGGTCCCCGGCGTGCACGATCTTCCCGATCACGTTGGTGACCTCGTGGAAGTTCTCAGTCAGCGTCGCGGGAAGGGCGCCTGAGCTCGCCCACTCCGCCGCCGCAGAAGTTGGCAGCATCGTGAGCGCGGCCGACATCGACGAAGCGAGCTTGGACTCGACGACGCACAGCGCCACCTTGTTGCCGGCGTCATCCGCGTAGTCCGCGGTCCAGCGCGGGGACTGGCGCGGTGGTCCAACAGCGGCGCTGTGCACCGTGATGGGGCGCCGCAATAGCTGCTCGAGCAGCGTGGCAAGGGCAACGCTGCGCTCGCCGTCGGCGATGCCGCCCGCGAAGTCCTCGATCGCCTGTCCCGCCAAGGTGGCGGTCACCTTGGCGATCAGCTCGGTGGTCGTGAAGGGCTTGACGACCAAGAAGGCTGCACCGCTCTGCCTCGCGGTCGCAACGACCGCATCGCTCGACTCGGAGGTGATGAAGCCGAAGGGCACCGCCCAGCCGGCCGCGCGCAGCGCCTGGAGGAACTCGAGCCCGGTCATGCCGCCCATGTTCCAATCGCACAGCACGAGATCGACGGGCTCGCTCCCGAGCACCTCGATCGCCGCCTCGGCGCTCTCGGCCTCGGCGACGTCACTCACCTGGTCGACGTTGCGCAGCTCGCGCGTCACGATCATCCGCATCGCGCGGCTGTCGTCTACGACGAGAACCCTCACCTGAGTCACCCTTCAGCCCTGGGCCCACGCGTCCGCGAGGGACCGCCTTGGTCCCTGCTCGTATCGGCGGCCAGCCCGAGGGCCTTGAGCGATCGTGCCCGAACGTCCGTGACCGAGGCGGCGCGCG
>JAJYGM010000661.1 GCA_021785095.1 Actinomycetes bacterium | reverse complement strand
TCGGGCTCGTGACGGGCCCCGCGGTGCTTTCGGTGCGGCCGGCGCCGTCGGTGCCGTCGGCGCGGGCGGTGCGGCCGCGGCCAGCGCGGTCCTCCACGAAACGCCACGCCTCGCCGCGTCGGGAAACCCAGATCTCGTCGAGTCCACGAGCCGTCCGCCAGGTCGCACGCGTGCCGTCGATGGTCACCGACAGCTTCGACGCGTCTGCGTCCACCAGCGCGGCGCGCACCTCGAGCGGAGGGCCGCTGCCGACACGCACGACCGCACCGTCGAGGATTCTCCCGCGCACGGTCACCGTTACCGCTCGACCGTCATGGGCAAGAGCGGCCGCCCACTCCCGTGGACCTCCGACCGACCAGCCGTCCGGCACGTCCCAGGGATCGACGACGGCGCCCTCGGGCTCGCGCTCGGCAGCCAGGCAGCACGCTGCCGCCACCGCCGCATCGCGGCTCTCGGCGTCGTCCGGCGCGGCGAGCTCGGCGAGCGTGCGGTCGACGAGTCCGGTGTCGAGCCTCCCGGCAACGACGTCTTCGTGCGCGAGCAAACGGGTCAGGTACCCGACGTTCGTCCGTACGCCGAGCACCGCCGTCTCCTCGAGCGCCGCTCGCAGCCTGTGGAGAGACTCCTCGCGCGTCTCGCCCCACGCGATCACCTTCGCAAGCATCGGGTCGTAGCGGGCTCCCACCGAGGCACCGCGCGAGAGCGCCGAGTCGACGCGCACAAAGGGCTGGCGGACAGGCTCCTCGAGTGCGAGCACCGTGCCGCTCGAAGGCAGAAAGCCCCGCATGGGGTTCTCTGCGTAGACCCTCGCCTCGATGGCGTGGCCACGGCGAGAGCCCGCAAGCTGCGCGAGCGGCAGCGGCTCGCCCCGCGCCACGCGCAGCTGCCACTCGACGAGGTCGATGCCTGCCACCGCCTCGGTGACCGGGTGCTCGACCTGAAGGCGCGTGTTCATCTCCATGAAGAAGAACGTCCCGGGCTGGTGACCAGGCACGACGAACTCCACGGTCCCCGCGCCCACGTAGCCGCAGGCCCTCGCGGCATCGACCGCTCGCTTCGTCATCTCCGCCCTCGTCGCGTCGTCGAGCAGGGGTGAAGGGCTCTCCTCGACGATCTTCTGGTGGCGACGCTGCAGGCTGCACTCACGCTCACCGAGGTGCACGACGTGGCCGTGCTGGTCGGCGAACACCTGGACTTCGACGTGGCGCGGACTGCTGACCCACCGTTCCACGAGAAGGGTGTCGTCTCCGAAAGCGCCGTGCGCCTCCCGGCGAGCCGACGCGATCGCGGGGAGGAGGTCCGCTTCCGCCGTGACCCGCCGCATCCCCTTTCCCCCTCCGCCGGCGGCGGGCTTCACGAGCACGGGGAGCCCCACCTCCAGCGCGGCTGCCGCGAGCTCGTCGTCGCCCATGCCGGGGCGCCCTGCGCCGGGCACGACCGGCACCCCCACCGCTGCGACCGTCGCCTTCGCGCGGATCTTGTCCCCCATTGCCGCGATGACCTCCGGCGACGGCCCGACCCACACCAGGCCGGCGCCGAGGACCGCCCTTGCGAAATCCGGGTCCTCCGAGAGGAAGCCGTAGCCGGGGTGGACGGCGTCGGCGGCTGCCGCCTTCGCCGCTGCGACGATCGAAGGCGCGTCGAGATACCCGTCGACGGCGAGCGCCATGTCCGCCGCCAGGGTGTGCGGAGCGCCTGCGTCGTCGGGGGCGTAGATGGCGACCGAGCGGATCCCGAGCAAGGCGAGGGTCCGGCACACGCGCACCACGATCTCGCCGCGGTTCGCGACGAGGACCGAGTCGATCGAGCGGACGGAGGCGGGCGCGCCCGGGACGCCAGCTGTTGCGGACGATCCGTGGGCGGTCGCGCCAGCCGAGATGGGGGACCTGGTCACATCCGGAAGACGCCGTAGCCGACGTCGTCGAGCGGCGCGTTGGCCGAGACGGAGAGGCCGAGCGCGACGACGCGGCGGGTGTCGAGCGGGTCGATGATGCCGTCGTCCCACAGGCGTGCCGTCGAATAGTAGGGATTCCCCTGCACCTCGTACTGTGCGCGCAAGGGGACTTTGAACGCCTCTTCCTCTTGCTCTCCCCAACTCTCCCCTCGCGCCTCGATCTGCTCCCGCTGGATCGTCGCGAGCACCGAAGCCGCCTGCTCGCCACCCATCACCGAGATGCGGGCGTTCGGCCACATCCAAAGGAATCTCGGCCCGTAGGCACGTCCGCACATGGAGTAGTTGCCTGCGCCGAAGCTGCCTCCGATCACGACGGTGAGCTTCGGCACACGCGCGCAGGACACCGCCGTCACCATCTTCGCCCCGTGCTTCGCGATGCCTCCTGCCTCGTAGTGGGGCCCGACCATGAAGCCGCTGATGTTCTGGAGGAAGAGGAGAGGCACACGACGACGGTCGCAGAGCTCGATGAAGTGCGCGCCCTTCAGCGCAGACTCGGAGAAGAGGATCCCGTTGTTCGCCACCACCCCGACGGGGTGTCCCCAGATGCTGGCGAACCCGCAGACGAGCGTCGGTCCGTACTCCGCCTTGAACTCCAAGAAGCGCGAGCCGTCGACGAGGCGGGCGATCACCTCGTGCACGTCATAGGAGCTGCGCAGATCGGTGGGAACCACGCCGTACAGCTCGTCGGGGTCCACAGCCGGATCCTCCGGCACCTCGGTCTCCCACGCCCGCGCCCCGCGAGGAGCGAGCGTCGAGACGATCTCTCGTACGATCCGAAGCGCGTGGCCGTCGTCATCCGCGAGATGGTCGGTCACCCCCGAACGGCGTGCATGCAGCTCTCCGCCGCCCAGCTCCTCTGCAGAGACGATCTCCCCGGTCGCGGCCTTCACGAGCGGCGGCCCGCCGAGGAAGATGGTCCCCTGGTTCCGTACGATGACGGCCTCGTCGCTCATCGCAGGCACGTAGGCGCCGCCTGCGGTGCAGGAGCCGAGCACGGCGGCGATCTGCGCGATCCCCTTCGCCGACATCGTCGCCTGGTTGTAGAAGATGCGTCCGAAGTGGTCTCGGTCGGGGAAGACCTCGTCCTGGCGCGGCAGGTGCGCCCC
>JAJYGM010000208.1 GCA_021785095.1 Actinomycetes bacterium | reverse complement strand
GAGGCAGTAGCTGTGGAAGACCATGCCCTTGCCGCGACGCTGCGGCGCGACGTGGCCGATGTCCTCCCCGGCGACGCTCACCTGCCCCGAGTCGGGCATGTCGAACCCCGCGAGCACCCGCAGCGCCGTCGTCTTCCCGCAACCCGACGGACCGAGCAGGGAGACGAGCTCGCCGGGCCGGATCGTGAGGCTCATCCCGTCGAGTGCCCTCGTGCGCCCGAAGTGCCGATGAAGGTCGACGAGTTGGACTGCAGCCCCTTCCGAACCTCGCCCTCCGCGGCCGTCCGCGCCGGCGGTGCTCCCGCGGACCACCAGGTCGTTCCCGATCTTCGCAATGGCGTCCATCACGTCTCTTCGTCGACCACACGGATCTTGCGGAATTGCCGGCGGTCGAGAGCCGACAGCCCGAGCAGAAGCAGCCAGGTGAGCACGAGCGACAGGAACGAGACCGCCACCGACACGTGGGCTGTGTAGGAGTCCGCGTTCACGATCCACACGGGAAGGGTCGTGTACAGATCGAGGCTCGCCATCGTGAACTCACCGAGGACGAGCGCCAGGCTCAGGATCATGGCGGAGGCGAGCGCCGATCGGAGATTCGGCACGATCACGCGCCACATCGTGGACAACGAGCGGCCGCCGAGAGACCGGGAGGCCTCGACCAGCGTCCTCAGATCGATGGCGCGCAGTCCCGCGTCGAGCGACCGGTAGGCGAACGGCATCGCCAGGATCACGTACTCGAGCGAGAGCAGGTAGGGGCTGCTCTTCAAGAAGAAGGGCGCGCTCTGCAGCACGCCGATGATGAGCACGATGGGGGGGATCCCGATGGGCAACAGGGTGATCGCGTCGAACAGGACCAGCATCCTCGGGTACTTGAGGTGGACGTAGATGGTGGTCGGAACCATGAGAACCAGGGTGATCGCCATGGTCACCGCTGCGAGTCGCAGGGAAAGGAAGAGCGCCCCGGTGAACCCTGTCTCGTGGACGATGGCGGTGAAGGCCGCGACCCTGAGATGGCCCAGGTTGTCATCCAACGCGAACCGCAGCGCAGCGCAGAGGGGAACCAGGAAGAAGATCCCCGTCAAGGTCAAGTCCGCGCCGCGCCACCACCTCACGCGCCGAAGGGCCGTCAATCGGGCTGGTCGCCTGCCAGGGGCCTCCGCTTCGCCCGCGATGCGTGTCGCTACAGCGACAACCATCGTGACGCTCTCCGCTGCAGCAGGGTCTAGACGACCAGCACGACAGCGATGATGACGACGAGCCCGAGCCCGAGCGCCTTCCCCACGTTCTGCTGGCCCGCGATCACGTTGCCGTTCATCACGTTGCCGATCTGCATCGGGGTGAGCGGGATCGTGCCCGTCGTGAGCGCCCGGGCGGTGGCGTAGGCGGAGAGCCCGAACCCGAACAGCAGCGGCGTGCACCCGAGCACCGTCGGGGCCAGCACGGGGCCGCCCACGTAGCGCCAGTACTGCCAGCCCTTCGCGCCGAGGTTCTGGGACGCCTCCCGCCACGCGGGCCGGAGCCCGCTCAGTGCCGGCGTGACGATCAACACCATCAGCGGAAGCTGAAAGTACATGTAGACGAGGGCGACGCCTTTGAACGTGAAGAGCCACCGGGTTGTCAGCGCGACTCCGAGGTCCTTGAGCCACAGCGTGACGACGCCGGTCGTCGAGAGGGTGGCGATGAACAAGAAGGCGAGCTGCACCCCGCCGAAGTTCGCGAAGACCCCCGACGCGGTGGCGACAGCGCGCCGGAGGAGCGTCCCGCGCGAGGTGTGCACGGCGTAGGCGATGACCACGCCGATGATTCCCGGGATGATCGAGGTGACCAGTGCCAGTTCGACGCTCTCGATGAAGCCGTTCGAGTACGGCGGGTGCAGCGCGACTGTGACGTTCTTGAAGGTGAGGCCTCCGCTCGGTGTCTGGAACGCTCCGACGACGACCGCGACGGTGGGCACCCCGAGGAACGCCGCCGTGTAGAGCGCGAACGGAGCCAGTCCGAGAAGCCCCCGCAGTCCCCGCAGCCGCGGGCGTCGCCGCCCGGGCTGCGGGGTCCTGCCGCTCGGGGCCTCGCGCCCCACCCCTTGGACACGGAGCCGGGGCTCCGCCGCCGACGCCAACTAGCTGGTGACCTTGAGCGACCAGAGGTGGGTGAGGACCGTGGCGTCCTTCGCGAGCTCTGCAGAGGTGGCGAGCTCCAGCTTGCCGGGGGGTGTCGGCGGCAGGCGCTTCTTGGCTGCCTCTGTGATCTCGTGGTGCTTGATCAGCCCTTGCATCTCGATCGGCTCTGCCTGCCCCTTGAGGAAGTCGTTCTGCCCGATCTTGGAGTACAAGAACTCCTCCCACAGCCTCGCAGCCGCTGGATCCGGCGCTGTCTTGTTGATCGCCTGGGTGTAGAAGGCGGCGTAGTGCCCGTCAGTCGGGATCACGACCTTCCAGTGCGGCATCTTGGTAGCGATCTCGGAGGCTTGGAGGTAGTCCCACCAGATGACGATGGGGGTCGTGCCGTTCTCGACCGTCGCGGGGTCCGCCTTGGTGGGGACGAAGTTCCCCACCGAGTACAGCTTCTTGAAGTAGGCGACCCCGGGAGAGATGTTGGAGAGCGATCCCCCGTTGGCGATGGACGCCGCCAGCACCGCGGCGAACGCGGCGCCAGCCTCCGTGGGTGTTGTGTTGATCCCGACCTGGTTCCTGTATGTGGGCTTCAGGAGCGCCTTGAACGACGTCGGCGGGTTCTTGACCTTAGTGGCTGTGTAGCCGATGGCGACGTAGCCGCCGTAGTCGTCGTACCAGTAGCCCTCGCTGTCTTGGCAGAGGCCGGGATTGTGTTCCACGTGGCCACCTTGTACGGCGCCCAGAGATGGGTCTTCACGCCTGTGACGGCAAACGAGTTCCCCACGTCCACGACGTCGGGCGCCCGTGATTGCCCTCTCAGCTGGTTGATGGCCTGGATCTCCTGGGCGCTCGAACCTGTCGGGTTCGCGTCTGTGATCTTGATGTGGTACTTGTCCTGGAACTCCTTCATGATCGTCCCGTAGTTCGCCCATGTCGGCGGCAGGGTGAT
>JAJYGM010000579.1 GCA_021785095.1 Actinomycetes bacterium | reverse complement strand
TGCTCGCGAACCTCTCCTACTACCAGAGCGATCCCGTCCAGGTCTTCGCGGTGTGGCACGGGGGTCTCTCGTCGTGGGGCGGGCTCGTGCTGGCGGTTCCGACCGGCTTGATCGTCTCGCGACGTCGTTGCCCTCAGCTCCGGCTCGGGGCGGCCCTGGACCTGGTGGCGCCGGTCCTCGCGGCAGCGTGGGCCATGGGCCGACTCCTCGGTCCCCAGCTCATGGTGGCGGGCGGGGGTCATCCGACCCATCAGTGGTTCGGCATGTACTACGCAGGACAAGTAGGAAGGCGGCTCCCCGTCCCGCTTTTTCAGTCGGCGGAGGACTTCGCGATCTTCTGCGTGCTGCTGTACGTCGAGCGGCGGCTACGCCGAGCAGCATCGGCGCGCACGGACTCCGATGTCGCTCGGGCCGACGCGGACGCTGAGGCCGGCGCCATCGCGTCGACGCCGCGCCATCTTCCACCGTCGGGTGCGGTCATCGGAACCGCGATGGTGCTCTGGGGCATCGAACGGGTGGTCGACGAGAAGTTGTGGCTGGCGTACCCGGGCCACCTCGGAGCGGTGTTGGTCGAAGCAGCGGGCGTCGCGTTGGCGGCCGGCGGTGTCATCGTCCTCGTGGTCGCGAGGCAGCGGTGGCTGTCCTGGGCGAGTGCTGTGGTCGTGCCCGAGGATGCAGGTCCACGCGGTGCGCAGTCCGGGGCCGAGGGCGGGACCGAGGGCGGGGCCGAGGGCGGGACCGGGGGCGGGGCCGAGGGCGGGGCCGACCCTCGAGACCGAACGGAGGACCCCGCACTGCTCCCGCCGGCGACATCGCCACGAGCCCTTCGGTGACAGAGGAATTGCCGGGCGTGCCCGGCATCGCTACGTGCCTGCGCTTGGAGGCTTGACCACTCGCGTTCGCGCTGGCCCCGGCGTTGTCGGCGGCGGAGACCCTCGTCTCGGCACCTGCCCGAGGCGTCGGCGGCGGGGTTTGGCGTGCGCCTCTGCGAGTTGGTCGTAGGACTTCGGGGGAAGCCACTGCCACTTCCCCGGCCCCCCTGACAGCTGCCAGCCTGTACGGGTCTTCATCCGATGGTGGACCTGGCAAAGCCGGCAGAGGTTCGCAAGTGCGGTCGGACCATCCCAGGAATAGTCGAGGCCGAAGTGATCGGTCTCCAACCGCTCGGTCGTCCCGCAGCCTGGCACCACGCAGTAGGTGTCACGGAGAAGCAGCGCTCGCTCGACACGTGCGGGCACATCGCGGGTGGCAGAGGTGACCGTGGTGATGTCGACACCGTCTTGTACCAGGATCGTGAAGAGACCCTTCCCCAACAGCTCTCGCGCCGTCGCCACCGAGACTGGGCCGATACCTGCGATTTCACAGCACTCTCCGTCGGCGACCTCGCCACGGACCAATGCGGCAGCGTCGACTCGCACGAGTACCTCGGGACGGCCGCCGCCTGCGCCGGACGGCGTTGCGTTGACCAGCGCGACCAAGGCATCTGCGCGGAGGCGTGCCAGGGGCTCCGGTGCGCCCGCCGCGGTGGCACGCGAGAAGAGGTGCCGCGTCTCGCGCTCCAGTGCGCCGAGAAGGGCAGCCCCATCGCTCGGACCGAAGAAGGCGTCGACTCGGAGCCCTCCGCCATCTGGGACCCAGGTCCTGCAGTAGCGGCGCCGGTGGAGCTGACGTTCGGAGAGGACCACCTCGGCTTCACTTCGCCGGGCGCGGAGCACGCGGGCCACTTCGGCCTTGAGCTCGCTCACTGATGCCGCCTTTGCGAGCTCGACGAGGCCTTCGGCTGCGGGAGGGTCCTCGGCTGCAAGCGGAGACAGGACGGCGGCTTGGTCGAAGGAGAGGTCTCCGCTCGAGAAGGCAGCGTCGAGCACGGGAGCACATGCGAGGCCCGCGGTCACCTCGAGCTTCCGCCTCGCCGCGGAGCGGTGGGTACCGGAGACCGCGGCAAGCAGGGTGGTCGCCTCGATCCCTGCCGCCTGGGCATAGCGCGCAGCACCGGCACCGACAAGCTTCTCCAGCGACCCGAGCGCCGTCGCCATCTCGTGGGCAGCCGGCGGCGCGACCTCCCCTGGAGCAGCCGCCACGAGTGCAGCACGCACGAGGGCGGTCGCCTGGCGCAGCTGTGCGAGCGGTCTGGCCACGTCGTGGGTCCGGCTCATATGCAGAACGGTCGCGACCGGGGCCGATCGTGCGCGCCGGACGTACGGTACGATCCGATACGGCGAGACCCGCTGGCGAAGGGGGGCCGTGAGAGCACACCTGACGTCACCGCCGAAGACGCTCAGGCGGTGCCGGACGACCATGCGTCGCCGTGGACCCGAGCACCTCCTCCGACCGTTCCTGCCGATGGCGTCACCTCACTGCGGTGCTCGAGGGCACCTTCCTCCTCGTCGTGGTCGCGGCGCGAGCCGGAGGTCGTCGGACCCGCGGGCGTGTCTCGGCGGCCTTCCGATCGGGATGCTCGACGCCGCGGGCGACACCGGCAGCTCACGGCTTGCGCGCGGACGTGCCGATGCTCGCGACGAGGTCCAACACTCGAACGGAGAACCATGGCCAAGCATGACAAGCACACGCAAGCTCGAGCACCTCGTGAGCACTGGAAGGAAGAGCCGGACGATCACGACTACCCGGCGGCGGAGAGCTATCTCAGCCTCCTGCTGGGTGAAGTGGACGTCAGGCGGCTCGTTGAGGCGCTTCAGGGAGCCTCGATCGTTCACCGCAAAGCAAAGGACCTGCTGCGAGCCAGCCGGCTACCGCTCCTCGACGCCGACGACCCGCACGTTGCCATCGATCTCGCAAAGGTGAGAAGCGGCAAACGCCTGTCGCCCGTGCTGATCGTGAGAGGCACACTGGCCAACGACGTGGCGATGACGGTGGCAGACGGCTACCACCGCATCTGCGCGAGCTACCACCTCGACGAAGACGCGGACATCCCGATTCGGATCGTGGGTCCGCCCGCGCGCGCCGCGTCGCGACGGTGACGTCCACCGCCCCAGAAGGTTCGGCCCGGACGAGCCCCCCGAAGACACCGCTACGGTGGCCCGATGGAACGTGAGGACTGGGAT
>JAJYGM010000822.1 GCA_021785095.1 Actinomycetes bacterium | reverse complement strand
CACTCGTCGCGGTTCGAGGAGCGCCACGGGCGCGTCAACATGGTCGTCCAGAACGCGTACCTGATGCGGCTCAAGGGCGCGTGGGACTGGCAGTCGCTGCAGCAGGCCAAGGCCCGCATCGCGAGCGGCGGCATCTGAGAGAGAGGAGATCCGGATCGTGCGCATCCTCGTCACCGGGGCTCGGGGGTTCATCGGCTCGTGGGTCGCCGACGCCCTGCTGGCGCGCCACGTCGGCGTGATCGCCTTCGACCGCTACCGGCCGGACGAAGCGGCCAACGACCGACCGGGCGTCGACCGCTTCCTCGGGGACGTACGCGACCACACCGCCGTCAGCGAGGCGGTCGGCCTCAGCGACGGCGTGATCCACCTCGCCGGGGTGCTGGGGACGGCCGAGACGATCAGTGACCCGGTGCCGAGCATCGAGACGAACGTGCGCGGCTCGCTCAACGTGTTCGAGGCGTGCCGCCACTACCGACGCCGGGCGGCGTACATCACGGTCGGGAACTACTGGTTCTACAACAGCTACTCGATCACCAAGACGACCGCCGAGCAGCTGGCGTGGATGTACAACCGCGAGCACGGCACCGAGATCGCGGTGGTGCGCGCGCTGAACGCGTACGGGCCGCGCCAGAAGGAGTCACCCGTCCGCAAGATCATGCCCAACTTCATCCTCCCGGCGCTGCGCGGCGACCCGATCACGATCTACGGCGACGGCGAGCAGGTCATGGACATGATCCACGTCCGCGACGTGGCCGACGTGCTGGTGCGGGCGCTGCTGGAGGACCACGGCCAGTACCGGCCGGAGCCGTCGCGGCACGCCGACAACCCCAGCAAGTTCGAGGCCGGGTCGGGCGTCCCGACCACCGTCAACGAGATCGCGGCGGCCGTGATCGCGGCGGTGGGGCAGGGCAGCGTCCGCCACGTCCCCATGCGGGGCGGCGAGCCGCTGCGGTCGGTCGTGCTGGGGGACCCGAAGACGCTGCGACCGCTGTACGGCGGCGACCTGCCCGCCCTGACCCCGCTGGACGAGGGGATCGCCGAGACGGTGGCCTACTACCGGGACCGCGAGCGCCGGGCGGTGGGACTCGCCGCGCGATGATCGCCGGCCACCGGATCGTCGCCTGCGTCCCCCTCGACATAGTGGGCGCAGGGTCGCGGCTCTCCCAGACGGGGACTCGATACCAACTGGATGCCCTCCCGTGCTAGGCAATCACCGTGTCGTGGTATGTATCCCATATGGCCGAGCCAGAACCGTCAGCATCCTCCTGAACTACCTGCGCCGCGACCGCGAGGTCGTCGACGAGGTGCAGCTGTGGATGAACGTCGACCCGAACCAGCAGGACGACGCGGCATGGGCCGAGGAGCAGGCGCGCATCTTCCACGGCTGGGTCAGGGTCGTCCAGCGCCCGATCAACCCGCCACTGCGGCCGAAGCAGCTCAACACCGGGTTCTTCTACGCGGTAGCGCGCGATCCGGGGACGTACTACTTCCGCTTCGACGACGACATCGTGTACGTCCACCCGCGCTACTTCGCGGAGCAGGTGGCGTTCCGCGACGCGCACCCCGAGGCGCTGCTGGTGATGGGCAGCATCGTGAACAACGCGGTCTGCTCGTGGGTGTTCCAGCAGCGCGGCATCCTCGGGCGCGAGCACGGCACGGTCGCCTCGCCGTACTGCATGGACCCGGTGGGCTGGGCCGACGCCGACTTCGGGATCGCCCTGCACCGGACCTTCCTCGACGACGCCGAGGCGGGTCGGGCCGACCGCTGGTTATACGACCAGCCGCACGTGCTGGCCGACGCGACCCGGTTCAGCATCAGCAACTTCCTCTGGACCGGCGAGCAGGCGACGGCGTGGGGCGGGCCGACCCCCCTCCGCGACGAGGAGATCTTCCTGACCGAACGCTGGCCGCGCGAGCAGCGGCGGTGGAACGTGGTCAACGGGATGGCGCTGGTGGCGCACTACTCGTTCTTCACCCAGCGCGCGCTGGACGGGACCGACGTGCTCGACCGCTACCGCCGCCTGTCGGAGCGCGAGCTGTCGCACTCGTACTACCGGCTGCTGGGGGAGGCCGCGGGCTAGGACTGTCCCTGATGGCCGGGAACCGGCCTAGGATCGTCATTCACCCCCGAAGGGTGTTGTAACAGCATCCCGGGGGTGAGGCGAGCCGGTAGGCCGTTCTACCGGCGCAGGCTGGTCGGCGGAAACAGCCGCAGCATCCGGGTAAGTTGGGGGAGTGACCGTGGCCGACTGCCCGCACGGGGTCGCCATGACCCAGACCTGCCGGGAGTGCGGGCGCTGGGCGCACGAGGCCCAGCCGTGGCGACCGGGCGGCCCGGAGGGACGGGACCTGATCCTCGCGTACCTCGACCACATCGCCGAGAGCCTGCTGCTCCTGACCGAGCGCGCTGGCGCACCGGACCTGCGGCGGCGGGCAGAATACGAGCGGCTGCACGAGCAGTCTGCTCCCCAGCGCGGAGGTGTTCAGTAGCTTCCATCGTCGACTCGTCGGGTGAGCTGACCTACGCTCGCCTCGGCCCCATCAGCCGCGTCGAGAAGGGACCCGACGGCAGCGTCTACGTCTACGGACTCGCCACCGACGGGACGGTGGACTCGGACGATCAGATCGTCGACCCCGACTTCGCGAACCGCGCGATGGCCAAGTGGTTCGCGACCCGCGCGAACGTCCGCGAGATGCACCAGCCGAGCGCGGTCGGCAAGGGCGTCCAGCTCGTGTCCGAGCCGGACGGCCAGTACGTCAAGTCGAAGGTCGTGGACCCCGTGGCCGTGCGGAAGGTCCTCGACGACATCTACAGCGACTACAGCGTGGGGATTGCGCGCCCCCACATCGTCCGCGATCCGCGGGCGCGCAACGGCCGCATCATCGACGGGGAGATCGTCGAGCTGTCACTGGTCGACCGCGGTGCGAACTACAACGCGCACTTCGCCATCGCCAAGCGCGCCAAGGGCGGGGGCGTCCAGTACGTCGGGCAGGAGGTCATCGTGGGGGCCTTCGTCGAGCCCGACGCCGTGAAGCAGGGGACGTTCACCCACAGCCACATGCACA
>JAJYGM010000237.1 GCA_021785095.1 Actinomycetes bacterium | reverse complement strand
GAGTGGCTGAAGCCGTCGTTGTCCAACGGCGACGACGAAGATGCCGCCACGGTCACTTCCGCAGCCCGGGAGTGGCTACGAAGGAAAGGCCGCGACGACGACTGGTTCCTCCAGGTGCACTTCTGGGACCCGCACACGCCCTATCTCGAGCCCGGGGACTGGGCGCGCCGGGCGTCTGAGTCGGGCCCGGCGCCGGCGTGGCCGGACGAGGAAGCGATCGCCGCCCACTCCGAGATCTACGGCCCCCACTCCGCCTTGGATCTCTACGAGGGCGACGGCACGTGGTCCGTGCCCCCGCCTCGGTCACCGAACCCCGAGACGATGCCCGACGCCATCAGGTCGCGGCGTGACTTCGAGTTGCTCGTCGACGGCTACGACGGGGCCGTGGCCTACTGGGACCACCACCTCGGAGTCCTCATGGAGGAGCTGGCGGACCTCGGGATCGCCGAGGAGACCGCGGTGATCGTGGCCTCCGACCACGGCGAGTGCCTCGGCGAGAACGGCTGCTACGGGGACCACCCGATGGCGAACGAGGCGTCCCACCGCGTCGCGATGGTCATCCGGTGGCCGGGCATCACCACGGGCCTCGCCGAAGACCGACGACACGTCTTTGGCCTCACCTACCAACTCGACCTGTGCCCCACGATCTGCGAGCTTCTCGACATCGAGGTGCCGGCCGGCTGGGAAGGCCGATCGTTCGCGCCAGCGGTGCGCGGCGCTGCGTTCGTCGGACGCGAACGCCTCGTCTTGAGCCATGGCGCGTACACCTCCCAGCGGGCCGTACGGACTGCCGAGCACCTTTACATCAGAACCCTGCACCCTGGGTGCTGGAGGCTCGACCGCGAGCAGCTCTATGCCATCGACCGAGACCCGCAGATGACCGCGAACCTGCTCGCGTCTCGCGCTGGCCGGCGCGCGCAGGACGCACGAGGGGGCATCTGCGACCCGGCGGCGGTCGCTGCCGGGCTCGCCGAATTCCTCGAGGGATGGCGGGAGGAGCACCTGAGCTTGCGCGACCCGCTGGCAGACCCGATGGAGGCGCGTCGCTACGAGGGCCCTCCGGAGGCGTTCCACGTGCCCAGCTACGTGGAACGCCTGACGCGTACCGGGCGCCGTCAGCTCGCCGAAGACCTCGAACGGCGCCTCCACGCCGACTGGGTGACCCGGGGCCGCTGGTGAGGGAGAACCGCGTGGAAGCGGACCGCAAAAAGCGACAGCGAAGGTAGGCGCGACGCGTGCGGGGCGCCCGTGTCAGCCGACGAGGGGCGACGAGGGGCGACGAGGGGCGACGAGGCGGCACGGCGCTTGCGGGCGTGCTCCATGTCGCGCTGTGCTGAGTGGCGTACGGTCGCTGCCCCGTCGCCGAGGCGTCACGAGAGGTCGTTGGTGAGCCGCTGGTCTCGCGCGAACGCCACTGCGCCGGCAACGATCGTCGCGACGACCTCGAGGTCGGGATCGAGGACGACGAGGTCTGCGAGAGCACCGGGCTCGAGGGCTCCGGCACGAGAGGCTCCGTGCCCGCGTGCGGGCGCCTCGGCGATCAGCATGGGGGTCGTGCTCGCCGCGCGCAGTGCGTCGGCGAGGGGCATCCCCGTGGCGTGGACAACGTTGCGGACCGCGCGTTCCATCGTGAGGACGCTCCCTGCGGGGGTCGAGTGATCCGACGCGAGGACGACGCGTGTCTCGACGAGCTCGACCTCGAGGTCACCGAGACGCTGGCGCCCCGGCGGCGTGCCCGCGAGAGCCGTCGCGTCGGTGACGAGCACCGTCCGCCCAGGGGCCGCCCGGGCAGCCAGGGAGATCGCACCAGGATGCACATGGTGGAGGTCGCAGACGAGCTCGAGGGTGAGCCGCCGCTCGAGGAGCGCAGCCCCGGCGAGCCCCGGGTGTCGGTGGTGGAACGGGGCCATCGCGTTGAAGAGGTGGGTGACGTGCGACGCGCCTGCGTCGAACGCGGCTCGGGCGGTGTCGAAGTCGGCGTCGGAGTGGCCGAGCGAGACCGTGACGCCCGCGTCGAGGCACGGGGCGATGAGCTCCATCGCACCCTCGAGCTCGGGTGCGATCGTCACGATGCGCACGGTCCCCTCGCCGAGCTCGAGCAGTCGGGAGAGCTCTGCGAGGTCAGGGGCGCGTATGGCGTCGGGATTGTGCGCGCCGCCGCGTCGAGAGGAGATGAACGGCCCCTCGAGGTTGCACCCGAGCACCCGAGCGGCGCGGCTGGGCGGCTGACGTGCCGCCCCTGCCACGCCCGAGACCGAGGCGGCGAGCCGGGCAGGGGAGTCGGAGACGGTCGTTGCGAGCAACGACGTGGTCCCGTGCCGGGCGTGGAACTCGGCCAACGAGATCAGAGCCTCGGCCACCTGTGTCGGGGAGTCGCCGTTCACTTGGTGGCCGGCTCCTCCGTGGACGTGGATGTCCACGAAGCCCGGGGCGATCGTGCAGTCGCCGAGGTCGACGAGCCGGACGGGGATGTCGCCAGGCCTCGTCCCGGCCGGGCCGTGCCCCGCGCGGACGACGTCGGCGATGGTGCCTGCGTCCGGATCGATCCAGACCACGCCGGGCTCCAGCTGGCCACCGGGCCACAGCAGCCGCTGTGCCGCGAGGCCGAGGAGCGGAGGGCGCCCGACTGAGCCCGTCATGAGCGGACGCCCCCGTCGGCGACCAGCCGCCGGCGCTCGAGGTGGTGAGCGAGGAACCGGTGGCCGTGGCCGCCGTGGAAGTGGGCGCGGAGGGCGGAGACGTCACGCAGCGTCGCCATCCAGGTCGACGCGTCGTCCGGCATCCTCCGAGTATGGGTCGAAATTGGCCGGGACGCCGGGCAGATGGTGCGCGCAGCCGTCAGGCTCGGGCGTCCCCGCCGCTCCCGCGTGCGTTCATGAAGGGGTCCGCACGGCACCACACACCCACGTTCGCAGCCTCCTCCTGCGGTCCCGCATCGGCGCGTTTCGCGTCCTGAGCATGTGCTCGGCGTCGACCGTGAGGACCGGTCGCGCCCAATCGCGGGCGTGCTCCGCCTTGCAAGGTTGCTCAGGCGCGCTCCGCTCAGGTGCGTGCCGGCACGGTGCCGT
>JAJYGM010000825.1 GCA_021785095.1 Actinomycetes bacterium | reverse complement strand
CGGGCGGCCCCGCGTTCGACGAGAAGGGTGTCGTCACCGAAGGCGTACTGCGCCTCACGGCGTGCCACGACGATCGAGGGGAGGAGGTCCTCGGGCGCGGTCACCCGGCGCATCCCCTTCCCCCCGCCGCCCGCGGCGGGCTTCACGAGCAAGGGGAAACCCACGTCGAGCGCGGCAGTGACGAGCTCGTCATCGTCCATGCCGGGACGGCCGGCGCCTGGGACGACGGGGATGCCCGCTGCCGCAACGGTCTCTTTCGCTCGGATCTTGTCCCCCATCGCCTCGATGGCTCCGGGCGGCGGTCCCACCCAGACCACGCCCGCCGCGATGACCGCCCGCGCGAACGACACGTCTTCGGAGAGGAACCCATACCCGGGGTGGACGGCGTCGGCACGCACGTCCTTCGCCGCAGCAACGATCGCCTCCGTGTCGAGGTAGCCGCGCACTGCCACGGCGGCATCGGCGGCCAGGACGTGGGGCGCGTCGGCGTCGTCGGGGGCGTAGACGGCGACCGAGCGCAGACCGAGCGCGCGCAGCGTTCGGATGATCCGCACGACGATCTCGCCGCGGTTGGCGATCAGTACCGAGCCGATCCGCGTCACGGTCACATCCGGAAGACGCCGTAGCCGACGTCGTCAAGGGATGCGGTGCTCGCGACCGACAGCCCGAGCCCGACGAGGCGGCGGGTGTCGAGGGGGTCGACGACCCCGTCGTCCCACAGTCGGGCGGTCGAGTAGTACGGGTTCCCCTGCGCTTCGAACTGCGCGCGGATCGGGCCCTTGAACGCCTCTTCCTGCTCCTGGCTCCAACTCTCCCCTCGCGCGTCGATCTGGTCGCGTCTGATCGTCGCGAGCACCGACGCCGCCTGCTCCCCGCCCATCACCGAGACCCGCGCGTTCGGCCACATCCAGAGAAATCGCGGGCTGTAGGCACGGCCGCACATCGAGTAGTTCCCCGCGCCGTAGCTTCCTCCGATCACGACGGTGATCTTCGGGACTCGGGCGCACGCGACGGCGGTCACCATCTTGGCGCCGTGCTTGGCAATGCCGCCCGCCTCGTACTCGCGTCCCACCATGAAGCCGCTGATGTCCTGCAGGAAGAGCAGCGGGATGCGACGGCGATCGCACAGCTCGATGAAGTGCGCGCCCTTCAACGCCGACTCCGAGAAGAGCACGCCGTTGTTCGCCACCACGCCGACCGGGTGGCCCCAGATGCGCGCGAATCCGCACACGAGCGTCGGCCCGTACTGCGCTTTGAACTCCAAGAACCGCGATGCGTCGACGACGCGTCCGATCACCTCGCGCACGTCGTAGGCGCTGCGTCGGTCCGTGGGCACGATGCCGTAGAGCTCGGCCGGGTCGAGCACCGGCTCTTCAACCGCACGCACCTCCCACGAGCGGGCCGGGGGCGGATCGATCGTCGAGACGATCTCGCGCACGCGCTCGAGGGCGTGGGCGTCATCGTCTACGAGATGGTCGACGACGCCGGACTGGCTGGCGTGCAGCTCTCCGCCGCCGAGCTCCTCTGCAGTCACGACTTGCCCGGTCGCGGCCTTCACGAGTGGCGGGCCGCCGAGGAAGACCGTGCCCTGGCCACGGACGATGACCGCCTCGTCGCTCATCGCCGGAACGTACGCGCCCCCCGCGGTGCACGAGCCCAGCACCGCCGCGATCTGCGCAATGCCCAACTTCGACATGGTGGCCTGGTTGTAGAAGATGCGCCCGAAGTGCTCGCGGTCTGGGAACACCTCGTCTTGACGCGCCAGGTTGGCGCCTCCCGAGTCGACCAGGTAGATGCACGGAAGGCGGTTCGAGAGGGCGACCTCTTGGGCCCGCAGGTGCTTCTTGACCGTCAGGGGGTAGTACGTCCCGCCTTTCACGGTCGCATCGTTCACGACGACCACGCACTCCCTTCGAGCGACACGCCCGACTCCGCAGATGATCCCCGCGCCAGGGGCCTCGTCGTCGTAGCACCCGGTCGCCGCGAGCGGCGAGAGCTCGAGGAACGGCGAGCCCGGGTCGAGGAGCCGCGACAGCCGCTCCCTCGGGAGCAGCTTGTTGCGCTCGACGTGCCGCAGGCGAGCAGCCTCGGGTCCGCCGAGCGCCGCGCGCTCCATGCGTGCCCGCAGGTCGTCGACGAGCGCTCGGTGGCGAGCGGCGTTCTGCGAGAAGGCCGGCGCGGCGGTGTCGAGCGTCGAGCGCAGCGTCGGGAACGGGGTGGTCGCTGCCGGAGCCATCGTCGCGCAATGTTAGCGATCGCTCACAGCTCCACGCTAGTCTCTCGCCGTGCCGACGACCGCCACGCGTGGACGGCCCTCTGCCCGCGGGGGCCGCAGGGCGCAGATCCTGCGCTGCGCCGCGCAGCTCTTCGCCAGCCGCGGCTTCCACGGAGTCTCCGTCGACGACCTGGGAGCCGCTGCGGGCGTGACCGGGCCGGCCCTCTACCGCCACTTCCGGGCGAAAGAGGACATTCTCGCCGAGCTCCTCGTCTCGGCGAGCGAGCGCCTCCTCGAGGGAGGCCGCCGGCGCGTCGAGGGCGCCGAGGACCCGGCCGCGGCGCTCGACGCGCTCATCGAGTTCCACGTGGCGTTCGCGCTCAGCGAGCCGGACGTCATCACCGTCCAGCAGCGCGACCTCTCGAGCCTGCCTCCCCGAGCACGCCGCGCGGTGCGTGCGCTCCAGCACGAGTACGTCCAGCTCTGGGCTGACGTCGTGGGGCGTCTCACGGCCTGCGGCCCCGAGCGCGCGCTCGCAGCCGCGCACGCCGCCTTCGGCCTCATGAATTCGACCCCTCACTCGACGCGGCTCCCGGCCGCCGCCATGTCGGCGCTCCTGCGCGAGATGGCAGGCGCGGCGCTGCGCGCGGTCTGAGCGAGCGCCAGGACCCCTTGAGGCCGACCAGGTGCGATCAAGTCCAGCTCATGCGACGAGGATCGTCGCGGGTGGCTCCGGTACGAGGAGCCTCGGCTGGGTGACCGCCTGGACCTCGTCGACGCTGACGCCGGGAGCGACCTCGCGAAGCACGAGCCCGTTCGCCGTCACGTCGATCACCGCGAGGTCGGTGACGATC
>JAJYGM010000501.1 GCA_021785095.1 Actinomycetes bacterium | reverse complement strand
CCTCCCGAACGGATCGCCCGAACTCATGGCCGAGTCGATCGCCCGACTCGCGGGCCTCGACGACGCGCTCAGGGTCCTGCCCGGCCACGGCCCGGCGACAACCATCGGCGCGGAGCGCCCCTGGCTGGACCTCGTGCGGCGCGAGGGCCGACTGCCCTTCTGACGCAGCTACCGAGCGTACGTCCCGGTCAGGGTCACCTTGCCCAGCACCGTCGCCTTGTCGAGGGCTGCCCGGACGGCCGAGGCGCGGGGCGCGCCGGAGAGCCCGAGCGGCGCGGCGAGCGCGTACAGGGTGAACCGATAGTGGTGGGTGCCCGAGGGCGGGCACGGGCCGCCGTAGCCGACGCGTCCGAAGTCGTTGGTGCCCTGGGGCATGAGCTGCGCGCTGGGCGAGCCAGCCCCCTCGCCGAGCTCGGTCGTGTTGGCGGGGATCGCGTAGGCGACCCAGTGCGCGAAGTCGCGGGCGTCCGGGTCGTCCATGAGGAGCGCGAGGCCGCCCGTCCCCTCCGGTACGCCCGACCAGGCGAGTGCGGGCGAGACGTCAGCACCGTCGCAGGTGAACTTGCGGGGGATGGCGCCGCCGTCGCGGATGTCGGTCGAGGTCAGCGCGAATTGCCCGGCGGGGGTGGGGGCGGGGGTCGGGGTGGGCATGGGTCCTCCTGTCGTGGACTGGACCGGGCTGGGTGGGGCCGAGGCCGCCGGGTTGCGCGAGGCCGCGGGAACGCCCGAGGCCGCGGGGACGCCCGAGGCCGCCGGGTTGCCCGAAGCCGCCGGGTTGCCCGAAGCCGCCGGGGCGCCCGAAGCCGAGGCGACGGCTGTCTGCCCGGCGGTCGTGCTGGGCGAGGGGCTCGCGGCACAGCCGGACAGGAGCAGCAGCGCGGCGAGGGCGATGCAGCGGAGCGCTCCGGCCGATCGGCTCATGCCCCTATCGTCGCGCGATCGCCCGCCGGCCGCCAGCCGCGCGGTGCCGGCCGGTCCACGGGCCGCCCGAACGCCTTCCAGCCCTTGGCCACGTGGAAGCCCAGCCCCTCGTAGAGATGCACCGCGCCCGAGGGGTTCTGCCCGTCCACGCCCAGCCACGCCTCGTCCATGCCCCGCCCCCGGAGCACGCGCATCGACTCGACGCACAGCGCCTTGGCCAGCCCGCGGCCCCGCCACGGTCGGCGGACCGAGACGCGGTCGAGCCAGCCCCGCCGGATGGCCAGCGCCTCGACCTCCTGGGGGTGGATCGTGTTCACCACCACGCCCGCCACCTCGTCCCCGTCCCAGGCGACGCACCACAGCTCGGGGGTCATGTCCGGGCCGTGGAACAGGTCGTGGAAGTCCTGCTCGGTTGGTGGCCGGTGGCCCCAGTGGTCCTGGAACGCCTCCTCGCCGGCGTCGAAGATCTTGCGCTGGTCGGCCTCGGCGACGGGCCGGATCTCGAGGCCGGCCGGCAGCGGGCGGTCGGGGATCGGGCTCGTCAGGAAGCGCCGCATCTCGTAGCCGAACCGGATCGGCACGAAGCCCTCGTCCTCGAGCATCGCCACCAGGCCCGTCTCGGAGTCCAAGGCGTACGAGCGCAGCTCGTGCGGCATGGCGCGGCGGTCCCCGGCCATCTGATCGACGGCCCTGTCCCGGGCCTGGTGCAGCAGCTCAGAGCCGATCCCGCGCCGGCGGTGCGCCGGGTGCACGGCGCCGGTCAGGTCAGCGACGAGCACCCCGCCGCGGTCCCGCAGCTGGCCGATGCAGTAGCCGACGGGCTCGCCCGCCACCTCGGCAACGACGCCGTCACGCTCCATCTCGACAGCCGGGTACTCCGACGCGAGGCCCTCTGCGGTGAGGATCTCGTCGGCGCGGTCCGCCTTGCGGGCGGCGTTGACCACCCGCGCCAGCGCCTCCCAGTCGCCGGCACTCGCAGGCCGGTACGTTGCCCGGTCGTTCATCTGTCACCTCAGTGCTTGCGGCCGGGCACGAGGCCGGCCGCGGCGTGGGGCGCGAAGGCCGACGCCCAGCCGGTGTCCCAGCCGAGCGAGGCGAGGGCGGTGCTGTCCATCGTCAGCCCACCCGCTTGAGCTTGCCGGTGCGCTTGGCGTACCGCTCGGCGCGGCCGACGAACCCCCGGACCCCCGGCGAGGCCGGCTGGTTCATGCCGATCGTCTACAGTGCGTAGGCGATGGCTGGCACACCGAACCGCTCTATTGTGTGCACGTTGCCGGCCTGCTGACGAGTCCGCGGTGGCGCCCGTACCGAGGAGAATGAGGTCGATGGGCAGACGCTCGTTCATCGCCGGGGTCACCATGTGGGCTGCGCTCAGCCTCGGTAGCCCGGGGTCAGCCCGCGCGGAGTGCCCCTACTTCCCGATCCCGCCGGCCACCGGGGCCGCCGGCTCCGCCCGGGAGCTCATCGTCGGCACCGTCGTCGCGAACATCGATGGGCAGATGAACGACTTCCGGCTGCGCGTGGACCTGGTGCTCCGTGGGAGCGCCCGCCCGGGCGAGGTGCGCCGTTTCAACCTGCTCTACCCGGGCTGGCCCCCGTCGGCCAACCCTGATGGGACTGTCGTCCTCGACGACCAGGGGCACCCCTTCATGCCGTGCGCGCCGATCCCCGCCTGGAAGGGCGACGTCATCGTGCTCGCCCTCGGCGCACTGGCTCCCGACGGCAGGACCCGCTACAACGCCGCGTCGTGGCTCTCCGGCGACGTCCCGAACTACCCGGACCTCCCGCGGTCCACGCTCGCGGAGATCAAGCGGCTCGCGGCCGCCCCGGACACGGCGACGCTCGCTGCCTCCGGCCAGCCCTCGCCGGGGCCTGGTCCGGGCGAGATCCCGCTGCTCCTCCTCGCCTCCGGGCTCGGCATCGGGGCGGCGGTCGGGTGGCGGCGGGCTGCGGAGAGCGCGATGGGGCGCGAGAAACGCCCTTGATCGGCGGCCGGCGCGCCACCGCTGACGACGGCGCGTCGCCCTCCACGGTCGCCGCCTCACCAGCGGAGCCAAAGGCGCTTCGGCCCCGTGCTTCGCGAGCCACCTCAGTCCCACCCGGAGAAGGGGCAGCCGCGGTTGCCGGGCGACTTGCTGCGAGACAGCAA
>JAJYGM010000295.1 GCA_021785095.1 Actinomycetes bacterium | reverse complement strand
GCTCGAGGACGCGCTCGACGAGGGCATGACCTTCGATGGGTCGGCGATCGACGGCTTCTCGCGGATCCAGGAGGCGGACGTGCTCGCTCGGCCGGATCCGAAGACCTTCCAGGTACTGCCTTGGCACGGGCGCGAGGAGAGCGTCGCCGTCGTGTACTGCGACATCTTCAACCTCGACGGCTCGCCCTTCGAGGGATGTCCCCGCCACGCGCTCCGCCGCACCCTAGGGCGAGCCCGTGATGCGGGATACACCTTCTTCGTCGCCCCCGAGGTGGAGTACTTCTACTTCGCCGACGCCGACCCCTCGACCGGACCCCGCCCGCTCGACGCAGGGTCGTACTTCGACCTCTCGGCCGACGACCGTTCGAGCATGGCCAGGCGCCAGACGGTGCTGCGCCTCGAGGAGATGGGTGTGCCCGTCGAGCACGCGCAGCACGAGGACGCACCCTCCCAGCACGAGATCGACCTGCGCTACACCGACGCGCTGTCCATGGCCGACACGGTCATGACCGTTCGGCTGGTGGTGAAGGAGACCGCGCGCCAAGAGCACCTCTACGCGAGCTTCATGCCCAAGCCCATGGCCGGCGTGCAGGGCTCGGGGATGCATACCCACCTCTCCTTGTGGGAGGGTGAGCGCAACGCGTTCGCCGACCCTTCGGACGCCTACGGCCTCTCGGCGACCGCCAAGGCGTTCATCGCGGGCCTCCTCCACCATGCCCGCGAGATCACCGCTGTCACGAACCAATGGGTCAACTCCTACAAGCGTCTGGTGAGCGGCTACGAGGCGCCCGTGCACATCGGCTGGGCGCGCAACAACCGCTCGGCGCTCGTGCGCGTGCCCGTCGTGAAGCGAGCCAGGGCAGAGTCGACGCGTCTCGAGTACCGGGCTCCGGACTCTGCGTGCAACCCGTACCTGGCGTTCGCGGTCGTCCTCGCTGCCGGGCTCCAGGGCATCGAGCACGGCTACGAGCTGCCTCCCGAGGCGGACGCCAACCTGTTCGACCTCTCCGAGCACGAGCTGCGCGCACTCGGGATCCGCTCTCTCCCGGGATCGCTGCACGAGGCGGTGGACGAGATGGCGGACTCAAAGCTCCTCGCCGACACGCTCGGCGAGCACGTCTTCGAGTGGTTCATCCGGAACAAGCGCGCAGAGTGGCGCGAGTACAGCGTCGCGGTCACCCAGCTGGAGCTCGACCGCTACCTGCCCACCTTGTGAGCACACAACCTCTGTCGAAGGGGGCAGCCCCCACGCACGACAACAAGACTGGGGCACGTGGAACCGGTCGTCTGCTTCCCTGATCCAGTCCCGACCGTCGTGGGCGCGGGTCTGCGCGAGGGTGGCTTGGCCTTCCTCACGGCGTCGAGCCCCGAGACGGCGGACGCCCTCGAGCGAGAAGCGACGAAGGACGGCTGGGGAGGTGCGGTCGTGAGCGCGGCGGAAGACCTTCCGCGGGCGCTGGCGTTCAGCCGCCACCTCCGCCACAGGGAGGAGCCCGTGCGCCCGCTCCTGCTCGTGATCGCGGACGACCAGCTACGCGAGCTTCGGCTGCGCGAGGACCTCTTCGACGATTTCTGCGTCATGCCATCTCGCCCGCACGAGATCACCGCCCGGATGGAGCACCTGCTGTGGCGCTCGGGCAAGAGCAGCGCACCCCACGTCGTCGCACACGGCCCCCTCGTGCTCAACCTCGAGACGTACCAAGCAGCGGTGTCGGGGCGGGTGCTCGACCTCACCTACATGGAGTACGAGCTGCTCCGCTTCCTCGCCGCCCATCCCGGCAAGGTCTTCACGCGCGAGACGCTGCTCAACCGGGTCTGGGGCTACGAGTACTACGGCGGCGCGCGCACCGTCGATGTGCACGTACGGCGCCTCAGAGCGAAGCTCGGCGAGGAGCACGCGCACCTGATCGAAACGGTGCGCTCGGTCGGCTACCGCTTCGGGCAGCCCGCATGGTCGCCTGGGCCCCCGCCCCGTCAGTCCCCCGCCGGCGCGTAGGCCCAGGCCTCGACCTCGATCCGCGCGGCCAGCGGGAGGGACGAGACCCCGATCGCCGAGCGCGAGGGTCGTGGCTCCGGCCACGTCTCGATCCAGATCTCGTTCACCAGCGCGAACTCCGACATGTCGACGAGGAACACCGTGGTCTTCACCACGTCGCCGAGCGTCGCACCCTCCACTGCGAGGACGGTCGCGACGTTCGCCAGCGCCTGACGAAGCTGCTCGGCGGTGCCCCCCTCGACGAGCTGCGGAGCGCCGTCGGGGCCCGGCACTGCGCCGATCTGGCCGGAGGTCACCACCCAGTCGCCTGCACGCACGACAGGGCGGTACGGCCCGACCGCTCGGCCCTGCCAGGACCCGCCCGCCGGAGGCGTCGGAGCGGTCAACGTCGGCTCCCATCACCGCGTCGCGTCGGCCAGGACGCCACGAGGCCCTCGGTGAGCCACGCCGCCGCCGCAGTCGCGGCGAACACGGCGTCGGAGCCGTTCACTGGCCAGAGATCATCTCGGTGCACGCTCACCTCCACCCATGGAGTGTCGCGCGCGCGAAGCACGCCGTACGAGCGGATGGTGAAGTCCTGCACCTCGCCTACCTCGTCGACCGCGATCCCCTCGCTCCGCACCCAGCCGAGCGCCTGGTGGACAGCGCCGAGGCAGTAAGAGCGCAGCACCACCTCATCGAGCACCTCGCCCGCCCAGACCTCCACGCGCACAGGACCTTCCGGCGGCACCGACACGCGCGCACGCCCACCGCGCGGAGCGGTCAGTTCGACGGGCGAGCCTGGCTGCGCCTCGTGCTGGGCGCGAAGCGCGAGGACCGTCTTTGCGACGAGCGCCTCTGCCCAGCCTGCACCTCGAAGATCGGCGGAGACCGGCGGACCCGGGACGTCCACCACCTCGACCTCGAGCCCTGGAGCGACGGCCGCGACCGCGGCGGCGTACCCATCGAGTTCGGGCGACCCCGGAGTCCGAGCGACGCGCAGCACCCCGGAGCCGTCGGCGGCGAGCGCCAGGGCGACCGGCGGCCGCTTGGGGCCGTGCCGGACCACGTCGTCGCGTGCCCAGAGCACGCGCGC
>JAJYGM010000755.1 GCA_021785095.1 Actinomycetes bacterium | reverse complement strand
GCGCTCACGAGCGGATCCGAGCAGGGCAGCAAGGGCGGGCGCCGGCCCACCCTCGGGCGGCCGTTCCGGCAGCGTACGGCGCCGGTGTTGTCCCTCGAGCCTCTGGCTCCTCCCCCACAAGAGCTGGAGGGGAGCCTCGACGCCGAGCGCTTCGGGCATCTCCTCGAGGAGGCTCGCGCACATCTGGACGAGCTCCGTATCGAGTTCGAGCGCGAGGGGCTGAGGCAGCAGGACGAACGCGAGGACCTCTCGTCGCTGTCCTCCGTCAACCAGCATCCGGCCGACCTGGGGACCGAGACGTTCATCCGAGAGCGCGACCTGTCGCTTCGCGAGCAGGTCGAAGACGAGCTCGCGGAAGTGGAAGAGGCGCAGGAGCGCCTCCGCCAAGGCACCTACGGCCGCTGCGAGGCATGCGGTCGGCCGATCGGCGTCGATCGCCTGGCGGCGGAGCCGGCCACCCGCTTCTGCCTCGACGACCAGCTCGAGCACGAGCGCGAGATCTCGTTCGAGCACCGCGAGGTCGAGCCGTAGGCGAGCAGGGGGGCGGCCTTCCTCTGCCGACCCCCGCTGGCCGGAGCTTCGCAGCATGCAGGCAGATCGAGGAGCTGACAGCGTCGCGACGAGGAGGAATCTCCTCGGAAGCGCACAAGGCTGCAGGCACACGACCTTTTCGGTCATCCACGAGTTGGCTGGACAAAGCGTGTGATCTCGTAGGCAGTGCCCGCGGGAGACTCGACGGCGCAACGCAGACGGCACCGCTTCGCGTGTGTCGCAGTACCCCTTAACCGTCGTCAGGGCCGAGCCCCGCTTGACGCCGGACGCGCCCATCGGCCTGCCGCGCAGCTGGAATGGCGCCGAGCACGACGATCGTGGCGGCAATCCCCATGATGGCGGCGTAGCCGTAGGCCCAGTCGGCCCCACGTCCGTACAGGAGCCCCATGATCAGGTTCCCGAGGAACAACCCAGCGCTGCGAGCGGCACTCAGCGCGCCGAAGGCCCGTCCTGCCTGCCGGCCCGGTCTGAGCGCCGACATGAGCGCGGGCTCGACCGTTGTCACGACCCCGAGGGAGAACCCCAGTGCGGCCACGCCGACCAACAGCACCGCGACCGTCAGATGCTCCACCTCACCGATGGCGAGCAGTACGGCGCCGACCACCGCGAACAGGTACCCGAGCGCGCCCAGCGCGCGGAAGCGCTCGGCGATCCCGGCTCCGAGCCTCGGGCCAACGACGTACCCCGTCGTGGCGGAGACCGCGTTGAACAACAGGAACGCACCGATCCCAAATGCCCTGTCGCCACCTGCCTGTGCGGTGGTGAGGACGGGGAAGCCGACGCTGTAGTACGTGAAACCGAACAGTGCCGACGCGACGAGGAGAGGGAGAGCACCAGGCAACCGCTGGCGGACGGGCTCGTCCTGCCCGAGGACCCTCGTCTCTTGATGCCGCTGCACCGCGCGGCCGGTAGTGCAGCGGGTCAGGGAGAAGGTCGCGGCGGCCAGCGGGAGGACACTGCCGAGGAAGATCCAGCTGAACGCGACATGCTCGACGACCGCGATGAGCACATAGACGCCCGCGAGCGCGCCACCGCCGACGTCGAGTGCGTGAAGAAACCCGAACACCGCGTTCCGGTCGGCTTCGTCGGGCGCAGCCTCCACGAGCATGACCCTGCGAGAAGGGGTGCGCAGGTTACGCGCCCACCAGCCAGCGCACAAGAGCCCGATCGCGAGCGCCGGGTTCGCCCAGAGCGCCGATAGCGATAGCAAGGGGATCAAGGCGTTGCCGCCAATGGCAACCTTACGGTGACCGAACCGGTCTCCCAGCAAGGCACCCGCCCACGCGAGCAAGGTCCCGCCCCCGTACGCGAGGGCGCTCGCCAGGCCGAATTCCCACACAGGCTGGTGCAGCTCGAGCACCAAGAAGAGGGGAAAGCCAGCCCATACCGCTTGATACCCGGAGTCGGAGAAGAACGCCGAGAGGGAGATCGCCCACACGTCCCGCGTTCGCCACCGGATCGACCGCCGCTCGCGTGCCCCAGAGGCGCCAGACGGATCTCCTGTCGTCACGCTGCTGGTCCCCCACCTCGTCACTCGACGCTTTTCAACGAGACCGATCCGCCGCGGTGCGAGGGGCTCGCTCTCGCAGCTTCGCTCCAACAACACCGACACGCGCCAGCGCTCGCCCAGCTCACGACCGGCTGGCGAACCTTCGACCCCCCTGGAAAGAACCCGCCGACCGGCGTGAGGATCGCTTACCCCTGATCCACTGGGCGAACGTCATACCCCGCGTCGTGAACCGCATCGAGCACCCGTTTTGCATGCCCGCGTCCGCGGGTTTCGATGACGAGCTGCACGCGCGTCTCCCTCACGTGCAGGTGGTAGCCCTCCCTCAGGTGGTCGACTTCGATGAGGTTACCTCCCGCGTCACCGATGATGGTGAGCATGCTCGCGAGGTGGCCGGGTCGATCCGAAAGGCGGGCGAACACGACCAGTCGACGCCCAGCTTTGGTCTCGTGACGGCGTATCGCGATTGCGAGCACGTTCGTGTCCACGTTGCCGCCCGAAAGCACGAGCGCGGTCGTCCCTCGGGCGGGTGGCACGACCGCACCGCAGAGCAGCGCTGCTGCGCCAACTGCCCCTGCCCCTTCGACGACGAGCTTGGCGCGCTCCAAGAGCAAGATCATCGCTTCCGCGATGTCGTTCTCTCCGACGGCAACGACGTCGTCGACGAGGGATTGGACGATCGGAAAGGTGATGGCGCCTGGCTGCTTGACCACGATGCCGTCGGCGAGCGAATTCGGTGATCCGGAGGCGATTGGCGGCCCGAATCCAAGAGCAGCTGCGAACGGCGCACACACGGCCGCCTGGACAGCAACGATCCTCGTGCCGGGCGCGCATGCTCGTAGCGCGATGGCCGTGCCCGAGGCGAGACCGCCGCCACCGAGGGGCACGACGACGAGCGAGAGATCCGGGATCTGCTCGGCGAGCTCGAGACCGATCGTTCCTTGCCCTGCGATGACATCGGGATCGTCGAACGCTTGGATGAATCCGTCGCCTGTTCAGCCCACCCGCTCGACGGCCATGG
>JAJYGM010000389.1 GCA_021785095.1 Actinomycetes bacterium | reverse complement strand
CGGGGTCCGCCCAGTGCAGGTCCTCGAAGACCAGCACCACCGGGGCCTCCGCCGCCACGCGCTCGAAGAACGTCCGCCACGCCGCAAACAGGTCGTCCCGGCTCGCCTGGCGCGCGGTCGCGATGCCGAGCAGGGCCAGCAGCCGGGGCTCGAGCCAGCGGCGCTCCGCATCGTCGGGGACGAACCGGGCGAGCGTCTCGGCGACGCGGGCGCGCGTGGTCGCCTCGTTGTCGGTCTCGGCGAGGCCCGCGCGGCCGCGGACCATCTCGCCGAGCGCCCAGAAGGTCACGCCCTCGCCGTACGAGGGCGAGCGGCCGTGGTGCCAGTTGACGTCCTCGACCAGCCCGTCGAGGTACTTCTCGAACTCCCACGCGAGCCGGCTCTTGCCGATGCCGCTCTCGCCCGTGACGGAGACCAGCCGGACCCGCCGCTCGCGGCTGGTGGCGTGGAACATGTCCTTGAGCAGGCGCAGCTCGTCGTCGCGGCCGACGAACGGGGCCTCGAGCGCGTCGCTCCGGTTGCGGCCGCCCCGGTCCGCGATCACGCGGAGCGCGCGGAAGGCGGGCACGGGCAGCGCCTTGCCCTTGAGCTCGTGCTCGCCCGCGGGCTCGAAGGCGATCGCCGCCGAGGCGGCCCGCTCGGTCGCATCGCCGACGAGGACGGTGCCGGGCGCGGCGGCGGACTGGAGCCGCGACGCGGTGTTGACGAGGTCGCCGGCCACCATGCCCTGGCCCGACGCGCCGATCGTGACTGCCGCCTCGCCGGTGAGGACGCCGGCGCGGGCCTCGAGCCCCTGGCCGAGCGCGCGGACCATGTCCACGAGGTCGAGCCCGGCGCGCACGGCACGCTCCGCGTCGTCCTCGTGGGCGGTCGGGGCGCCCCAGACCGCCATCACGGCGTCCCCGATGAACTTCTCGACCGTGCCGCCGTACCGCTCGATGACGTCCCGCGACTGCTCGAAGTACCGGCTCAGGACCTCGCGGACCGCCTCGGCGTCGCGGCCCTCGCTGAAGCTCGTGAAGCCGACGAGGTCCGCGAACAGGACCGAGACCACCCGGCGCTCCGCGATTGGTGTCCGGACCGGCGCGGGTGGCGTCAGCGGGCGGCGGCCCCCGGCCTCCCCGACGGGGGCGCCAGCGCCGTCCCGACCCTCCAGCCGGGCGCCGCACTGGGCGCAGAACACCGACCCCGGCTGGGCGACCGCGCCGCACGCCGGGCACGCGAGGGCGAGCGGGCTGCCGCACCGATTGCAGAACCGGCTGTCGGCCGGGACCTCGGCGGCGCAGGACGGACAGGTGACCAAGCTCGGATCTCCAGCCTTGCAGTCGTGCAGCAGCTTGTGGTGGGCGCTACCGACCGTTCACCGGAAGGTTACAGGGGTCGAGGGCGGCGGTGGACACCGGCCGCCCGCACGCTCCCGCCACTGCGGCCCGGCGCTCCGGAGCTGCCGACGCCGGAGGCCGCGACGACGAGCCCGAGGAGGATGTCGAGGAGCTCGTCGCGCCGGGCATCGAGCTCGCCCGGCTCGAGCACGAGGGTGGCCGAGAGCCACGGCCCGAGCGTCGCGAGCGAGAACAGGGCGGCGCCGAGCACGGCGGCGACGAGGTCGGGGTCCGGCAGCTGCTCGACGGGGGCCCCGCTGCGCGCCTGCACCGCGGCGAGCTGCTGCGCCATGAGCCGCAGCGGGGCGCCCGACGCAGGGTCGAGGAACCGCTCGGGGGCGAACCCGGCGAGCTCGGCGCGCGAAATGAGGCGGAGATAGGGGCGGCCCTCGCCGAGGTAGTAGGCGATCCCGGTCCGCAGCGAGGCGAAGTCGGTCGGCGCGTCTGGGGGCGGCGCGAGCGCTGCGGTGGCCTCGAGCTCGGCCCGCAGGATCGTCTCGACGAGTTGCTCCTTCGTCCCGAAGTACTGGTGGATGAGCGCATGGTCGACGCCGACCCCGCTCGCGATGTCGCGCATCGTGACCTTGGCGACGCCGCGCTCGGCGAAGAGCTCCCGCGCCACGCGCAGGATCTCGGCCTTCGTCTCGGCCGATGAGTGGTGCGGCTTCTCCGTCTCCACGCGACTCCTCCTCGGACCCCGATCGCCTGCTGCTGTCGCGCAGCCGACACCGATGACGGGCCATTCGGCCCTACCACGGTACCACGCGCTCACCCTATGGTGAGCGCCGTTCCTCTCTCACCGAGCGGTGAGAGCGAGGAGGGCGGAAGCCCGACAGGGAGGTAACAGGATGCGACGGTTGGCCATTGTCCTCGCGATGGGCGCGCTCGTCGCGGCCCTCGTCCCGTCGACGGCCCTGGCCGGCAAGCCCACGCGCGGGATCACGGGCGCGAGCGGCAACACGTGCAATGCTCCGACCCTGCTGGATGGCTGGTACCAGTCCACCTTCTACGTGACCGTCACCTACAGCGCGCCCCACAAGGCGACGCAGCTGGTCGTCTACATCGACGGGTACTGGGGAAGCTCGACCAGCATCTCGGGCACCGGCTCGTCCACCGTCGCGGTGGGGGTGTATCAGGGCACGGGCGCCGGCTCCTCCTTCACCGATGCGCCCGTGACTGCGTACCTGGCCGACAGCAGCGGCAACGTTCTCGGCGGCACGAAGACCATCGGCAGCGCCTCGGCCGACCCGTTCGCCAGCCCTACGACGACCTGCTCGGAGGCCATCAAGTACCCGTAGATCTCGGCGTCGAGGCCGCGGGAAGCCGTCCGAACGGCGAGCCTCCCGCGGCCTTGCCGCGTCATCGGCCTCGATCGGCGCCGGGCACGGACGAGCGAACGACCGGGCGAGACGGTCCGGGGGGTCAGGCGGTCCGCAGCCACTCGCACGGCTCGGGAGGCTCGGCCAGCCGCATCGTGATCGGTAGGTCGGTGGTCGCGGGGCAATGCCTCTCGCCCCGACCATTCCCAACTAGAGCCGGTGCGTCTCCGCGCGCTGCCCAGCCCGACGCTGAAGGTCCGCAAACCGCCTGGCACGGACGGTGCGGTCGCTCAGTCGCCGCGCATCCAGATCCCGAACACGGTCAACCGGCGGTAACCGAGGTGCTCGTTGAGCGCGAGCATGTCGACGTTCGTCGTGTC
>JAJYGM010000023.1 GCA_021785095.1 Actinomycetes bacterium | reverse complement strand
AGGTGGGGATCCCGGGCATACTCAGGCTGCGATCAGTGCCGGGCTGTGCCGTTGACCAGGAGAAGCGCCGACTGGGTCGTCACTCCAGGAGAGCCACACCCGATTCGAACCACCGCCTGCCCGTTCTTGCTGCTGAGGTCGCTCGCGACTCCCATGCGCTCGACCGAGGGCGACCGATCGGCACCCTTGTGGTGCATGCGCTGACGTGGCTCAACGAAGAAGCGTTTCCGCAAGACGCAGCCGACTGGCGTCGGGTATGGGCCGAGGCGGGGGTTGCCTGTGACGACTTGTCGTGCGACGTGTTGGTGCTGAACCTTCCAGGGTTCGCTACGGAGCCGCTTCGGCTGACGCTCCGGCAGGTGACAACATGGCGATCACCGGCTGTCAGTCGCGGCCAAGTCTTCGCCTGCGAGAATCCTGCGGTCGTAGCGGCGGCCTCGGATCGACTCGGCGATTCATCGCCACCGCTCGTCTGTGTTGATGGGGTGCCGTCAACCGCTGCGCTCATCGTTCTCGCGCAGCTGGCGGAGCATGGCCAGACGATCCGCTACCACGGAGACTTCGATTGGCGAGGTCTTGCGATCGCCAACGTGGTCGCCCGAAAGTTGCCGATGACAACGCCCTGGCGATACAACGCCGCTGACTACAAGCGCGCCATCGCCGCCGGACTCGGAACGGTCGAGCTCGCGGGCCGTCTCACCGCCTCGCCGTGGGATGAGGACTTGGCGAAGGCAATGGCGTCAGAAGGCTTGGCGATCTACGAGGAACAGGTACTTGGCGAACTGCTCGACGACCTTGACTCCTCTCGTGGATAGGGCGCGGCGACGGACGGCGAACTGGGGGACAACGCCCGTCGCAGGTTCGATTCGCCAGCGATTCCGTGGTTCAGTTCTGGAAGCGATCTCGCTCGTCGCAAAAAATACTGATTGAACTGCGGATTTCTTGTCCCAGCACTGCAACGGTTCGAGGGCGGGAGCAGGTCCAGTCCTCCGTCGAACGGCGCACCTCGGCGCACGACTGACCCTCGGTGCCGCCGCCCAGCCATGATCGTCTCGGCCTACAGCTCGATCGGTGACGGAAAGCCCAGACTCGCGTAGCCAACGCATCGTTCCGTGTGGGTATAAGCGAGGACTGGCACGCTGGCGTCGACGTAGTCGTGGACTTCGATGCTGGTCTTGCTCGGATAGGGACGCAGCACTCGGCCGACGTACTGGACGACCCGTCCTTTGAACTTCGTCGGGAAGACGAGGAAGACGGTGTCGAGCGCGGGACAGTCGAACCCTTCGCCGATGTAGGAGCCGGTCGCAATGGCGAGGAGCGGCGGTCCATCGTCGGTGACCTTCAGGGAGTCGACGGCAGCGCGCCTCGCCTTGGCGCCCAACTTGCCGTGCAGCGCGATCGGTGCGTGGCCAGCATCACGCAGTGCAGCGGCGAGGATCTCCAGGTGCGCAGTCCGGCTGGTCAGGACGAGACAGTGACGACCGCGGCGAAGCGCGTCCTCGACGTCGCCGACGATCGCGGTGTTGCGCTGTTCGTCGTGAACGAGTGCGTCGTAGATCTTCTGGATCGCACCCAGAGTGCTGGTGTCGACGTCGGCGTCGTAGTGAAAGGCCGTCCGATGCGCCAGGACGTTGCGCGTCGTTGTTGCGCCTGATGGCTCGTCCGTCGTCTCGGCGCGCATCCGATGGCGCACCGGACCGCACTGCATGAGGATCATCTGGTCAAGACCGTCGCTCCGATACGGCGTAGCCGTCAGGCCGAGCCAGCGCCGAGACGACAGTTGACGAACGGCCCGCTCCAACGTCGCCGCCGGGAGGTGGTGGCACTCGTCGGCGATGACCAACCCATAGCCAGTGAGTTCCTCTGCGACGTCCTCCCGGCGGGCGAGCGTCTGCAGGCTCGCGAGGTCGACCACGCCGGTCCTTCGTTGCCGCCCTCCGCCGAGCTGACCCGGCTTCACGCCGAGGAGTGCCTCGACCTGGCCTCGCCACTGATCGAGCAATGCGGTCCGGTCGACCAGGATCAACGTCGGCAAGCCAGTTCTTGCGGTCAGTCCGCAGGCGACGACCGTTTTCCCCGTACCAGGCGGGGCCTCCAGCACGCCCAGCTCGTGCTCGGCGATGGCATCCAACGCGCGCTCCTGGGTCGGGAGGAGCTGCGCGTTGAACGAGAACTCGTGGTGGGGCGGTTCCGGCCGGTCGTCAGCGATTTCGAGTCGGCTGCCCGCCTGTGTCACCAGATCCTGGACGACCTCCAGCAGGCCACGCGGGAGGTGCAGCCAGTCCAGGTCCTCGTGGTAGCAGCGGACGAACCGCGGGACGCCGTAGGTGGAGAGTCGCCGCTTCTCGCGCTTGTAGAACTCGGGGTTGTGCAGCGACGCCGCGTGCTTGAGCGAACCGAGCAGTGCCGGCGGCAACCCGGCGCGTTCGAGTGAAACCCCGGCACCGAGGTGAGCACGGATCACGGCCGGCGCGGGCGGATGCATCCGGGTCGCGCCACTGGCATGGAGGTGGCGGACCGCTGGTCCGACAGCCAGTGGCCGCATGGCTTCGGCGCGTGCAGCCACTTGCTTCGGCGTGAGACGCTCCACATGGGACAAGTAGCCGAACTGATCTTGGTGAGGCTCCAGCGTCGCCAAGTCGAGGAAGACGGTCGTTCCCCGCTTTCGGCACGCGCCCTGCATCGGCAGCGCGATCAGGTTGCCGACCGACCCCGAGGTGGGCAGGTAATCCTGAGCGGGGAAGAACCGGTCGTAGCTGTCCAAGTCGAGCTCGCCGCGGATCGCGATCGCCTCACGAAGCAGGCCCGCACCGACTCGCCGAGCACTCGTCGCCGCGACGGCGTCGGTGAAGAAGGTCCAGACGTGGACCCCCACACCAGAGCGGGAGACCTCGAGTGCCGTCGGGACGTCGAAGGCGCGTGCGGCTTTGGTGTACGCGAGGGCATCGAGGAGCGCCAGTTGTCCGTCGAAGTCGCAGGCGAGCAGGTGGCACGTGTCACCGTCCATCAAGGGGTAGAGACCGGCGTGGATCGCGCCGGCGAGATGGGCCGTGATGACCTCGTCAGTCAGCGGAAGATATGTCCTATTCGTCTGTCCACGTCGGAAGCCGCCTTCGACCGCCGGCATCCATCCGGCACGACCCGTGCGATCGTTCTCCCACCGAAGCGCGTGGACGTCCTCGCGCCCGGCGAAAAGGTGGCGGAAGAACGTGACCTTGTCCGCTGGCGAAGAGGAGTGGTCGACTGCTCCAGGTAACCCGCCGAAAAGCGGAGATCGAGGCGCCTCGTCGGGCAATGGACGCGGACCGACGAGACCGACGAGTCGCGCCAGGCGCCCGTTCTCGTTTTGGAGCCGTTCAAGCTCGCGTCGCAGTTCGCGCAGTTCTGCATCTTGCAGAGTTCGCGCAGAACCCGATAGGGCCAAGGTCAGCCCCTTCTCACCACTCGCTATCCGCCGCTCGTTGCGCTATGTCAGGCCGCATCGGGACTCCCGAGAACCGCCTTCTCGGTCACCGTGACACCGAGGGCAGCTGCAACATCACAGATCCGAGCCAAGCTGGCAGCGCGGTATCCGGTTGACTCATAACGTTGCACCTGCTGCTCTGCAATGCCCAGGGCGTCCGCTAGCTGCCGTTGCGTCCAACCGCGGGCGATGCGCGCCTTGACCAGCAGCACCGCCAGATCTTCGAGCGAGTTCGCGGCGAAGCTCGAGACCCCTCCCGAACGCAGCAGTTCGTACTCTTGGATCTCGGTGCGTAGGTCGTCGGCCTGTGCGCGGACGGCATCGATCTCCAACTGCGTCAGCTTCGATCGATCTTGTCTCGCCACGAGATTGAGGGCCGCCTCTTCGAATTTCGCCAGATGAGCCCTCGTCGCCCGGTACTGCACTTCGTTCGTGATCATCCTCGTCCTCCGATCCTCAGCACGACGATCCCCTTCCGGCCGGTGTCTCGTTCATTGCGGAAGAACTCTGCAAACACCAGTCCCGAACCCGCCTCCGTCACGTTGGGGAATAGCACCCCGCCGAACCGCTCCTTCTGTGCGGACCTGCCATGCGAGAGATCGAGCAGGACGGGGTCCAGTGCGTCAAGGTCGACGCCGTCGGGATCCCAGCAGGCGTCGAAGTCACCAGGCTCATCTTTCGCAGTCACGAAACTGCCGTTGAGCCACACCCTCCGACAGCCGGCCGCCGCCAAGATTTCGATGGCCTCCGCCAGCCCGTCGAGGAGACGCCGCCGACGAACATTCCAGCCAAAGCGCTCCACCACTTCCTGCTACTCGACCTCGTACACACCATCCGGGAGTCGGCCGGTGAGGGGATCGAATGCTGGCAGCATAGCAACAACATTATCGTTGTGGTGTATCAGTCGACCACGTTCGTCCCATCGCCACCACCGGCGAACTGGCCGCAAGCTTCGGCGATGAACCATGGACGGCTCGCTGTCGCAGGTTCAGTTCGCGCGTGAACGTGGCTAATTCAGTCCCCCCAAAGTTGGGATCCAAACAACAAAATAGGGCGTGAGCTGCAACTTTGCTGTCCCAGCACTGGATCGGTTCAACGGCAGGAGGTGGTCCAGTCCTCCGACGTATCGCGCGCTTACGACATCGGATATCGCTTTAGTTTGTCTGCGCACTTGGAAGGTGTCGACCTAAATAGCCAACGTAGATGCGACCAGTTGAGCCACCCGTGTCATCCCAGTAGTGCATTCGTGGCGCCGGGTCGGAACCCTTTTCCAGTCTGATGTGCTCGGCCATGTACGCCTCTCCCGCGGTCAGAACGTCAGACGGAACCGGAAAGGTCCGAACCGAGCGAAAGCGCGAATTGTTGTTGGTGGTCTCACTCTCATTCATCGCGACCCACTCGGACGGTATGACCGAACGACCGGATAGCCCGGTGCGGCAGTAGTGCATGAAGGTCCCGTCGAACTCTCCGGCTGCCTTCGCTTCGGCGTACTGCTGGAGTGCCCGGAGCGCGCGCCACGCCTTCTGACCCCACGTCTCGCCCTTCGGATGCTGGTCCAGCTCCTCAGCCGTCTCCAGCGTGTCCCCGACCACGAGACGATCGAGATGCTGATCCGCGAATTCGAGTGCTTCCAGACAGCTCTTGGCGCTCACGGGAACGTTCGTCAAGGGAGTCGGAACTCCGACGACGTACGCTCCGTGCTCGGCCAACTGTCCCTCCAACCATGGCACGCGCGCCTCGAGATCGTCCACGCGAGACTCGGCCTCGGCTGCCTCGAGCATCGTCAGATCGAGGCTCTCCTGAAGGCGATCTCGTTCGCCTTCCACGGCAAGCAGATCGTTGAGCAGACTGTCAGCATCGTCGCCGTGACGGGCAAAGCCCTGGAGCGACGAGACTCGTTCCCGATAGACGACGGGTGGCCGCGTACCCGACGCCATTCCCACAACCGCCCGCGCGATGACCTGCGCGCCACGGCGCGGGTCGGGAAGGAACAGCTCTCGTCGCGCGTAGCGATGACGCGACGGATAGCGATCAGGGACCGCGAGACCGGGCAGATACGTGCGCACAGCACCGCCGTAGACGTGCAGACCCTCACCCAGTCGCCGCGACAAAGCACTCGTCGCGTAGCCCCGCAGACTCCAGACATTTGCGACTCCGATGACGGTCCGGGCGAGCGCGAACGCTCGGTCTTCGACGGCACCAGGGTCCTGGTCATCCTTGCTGACGACCAGGACAGGGATTGTGCGTACAGGGTCTAGAAGTTCCTCGACAAGCTCGTCGAGACCCCCTTCGTCAACGCCGCGATGCCGTGCGGTCAGCCTCGTCGGCCCCGCGCGGCAGTCGGAGGACTCCAAGAACGACCGGACGAGGCGCGGCGGGATGATGAGCGGAGGTGGTCCGTACGCTTCGTCGCTCACCCGTTCGAGGTCGATCCACACCCAAGATTCGTCCGCGGTCGTCATGAGCGTGAGGACGGTGGTCCAGCGGTCCCCGTCGCGCTCTTCGTCGAGTCGAAGGCGCAACGCCTCAAGATCAGCTTCGCGACCGCCGAGCACGCTCACCTCCCCGACGCCGTCTGCCGCGACGGGCTTTGCCCCAGCGTCGGGCAGGTCGACCTCGATGCCTTTCTGGACCAGCCACTCCTCGAACAGTCGTCGCCCTTCAGAAATGAGGTCGGCACGAGAGTCGGTGAATACCGTGCGGTAGATGACGCTCATTTCGCGCTCCCAGCCCGGGCCTGGAGCTGATTTGCTGAGCGACCTCGCGGAGCGACGAGAATCGGAAGGCGCACAGATCCCTTCGGACCGAGATGCGCGCCGACAACCCCTTCGATGCGACGCACCTCGCTGCGGGGCGTGCCAGGAAGGAGAGGAAGTACCCACACCTCCTGCCACGTCCTGGCCTTGTGCGGCTGACGGAGGTGTGCTGCGATGCGATCGGCGAGGCCGGTCCCTCCCTGGCGAGCGACGGAGCCTACGTAGCAGCACCGATCGTCGATATCGACGGCTAGGTAGACCGCTGGGTTCGCCTCCATCTGGAATGGCGTCGTCGCCGTGACGGGCCACGGACATGGCTGAGCGAGTGCCGATCCGGCATATGCAGCGAGAGCTCGGTAAGTGGCCCGGTTCACGCCTCGACCTCCTCGTCCTCGTCGCGACGGGCGTTCGCGTCGTGGCGGCGCTGCCAGACCCTGGCGCAGTAATCGAGCTCGCGGATGGCCTTGTTCAGCTTTGGGAGCATCTCCTCCTCCACGAGATGCGGTGCGATGCCGAGCGTGTAGGCGACCGACTCGCCGGACGTCCCCTCGACCTCCGTCATCCGCGCCACCGCCGTCGCGAGGGTGTCGATGGCCCCAGACACCAACGCGAGCGCCCTCTTCAGGGTTGGGCGATCGGGACCTGGGTCGGCTGGCTGTTGCTGCGGGAACGCCTCCTTCAGCCACTCAGTGGAGACCGCAATCGGGGCGCCAGTCGGGTCCTTGGCGTTCGACCCATCGGGGCGTACCGCAAGAGGTTCCCGTCCGCCTCTGCCGTCTTCGATCACTCGGCGGAAGACTTCGAGGCCGTAGGTCGACGTCATCATCTGGCGAAGGAGGTGCTGCGGCTCACGGTCGTCGCCGATGCCGCGGTGTGTCTGGCGCCGGAGCCCGCCGTGCCTGGCGAGCCAGAACACAGCCATGTACGCAAGCTCCAGCACGAACGGCCCCACGGCTACTTCGCCGTCATCGTGCTCCGCCGCGGAGGCGCTCTCAAGCTCGGCGACCGCCGCGGCATACAGATCTTCGAGGGCGAGTTGGGTCGGGTGCCAGCCCTTCCTGTTCCACTCGGCCATGTCGCGGAGGTTCGCGAGGATCGTCCGCATCACGCCGATCTCGGTGGGCGTCGCGTTCCCGCGCATCGGGCGGAGCATCAGCTCGACGAGGGGCTCTAGCCGGTCGGGGCGCCGAGGGCGCTTGCCCCCTCCGATCAACCGGCGGAGACCGTCGTTCAGGATGCGCATGTTCTCGTCGTCCCCCAGCACTGCGAGGATCTCAACCGCGCGGGCGTCCGCATGCGGACGGAAGCCGGCCTGCTTCGCCTGGTCCGGCGAGAGCATCCCGGCGAGGTAGTCGAGGTAGGCGGGGCTCCATCCGGCCTGCTCGATGAACGCGGCGAGAATCGCAGTCGCTTTCGTGTCTAGGTCCGCAGACGTCCCCCAAGGTCGGGGCGGATCGACGTGGATGGCGGCGACCCAGGAGTCGACTGCCTGCGCGAACGTCACCGTCGAGCCAGGGTCCGGGCTGTAGCCAACGACGACTTGTGCTGGGATCGTGGCGAGTCGAAGGAGCGCTTGCTCGTCCTCTGACAGGAGCATGACGTCCTTCTCGGCGAGCGCCTCGACGGCGCTGATGCGCTGGCCGAGCTTGCGATCGTCGGGCTGGTAGACCTCGCCAGCCCCGTCGAGACCCCAGTAGTGCCAGGCAATGGATGTTCTGGTCGACCCATCGGGCGACGTCGCGATCGTCAGGTCGGGCGTCCCGTCTTCGTGGGTGATCCGCATGGCGGTGAGCGTGATGGGTCGCATCACACCCTGGCGCGGGAGGTCGTCGCGAAGCTTGTCAGCAGTGGACCACAACACCTCCATCGCAACGCGTAGGGATTCGACGAGATGCTCGGGGTCCTCGACCGGGAGCGTCAGGACCGGCACGCCCGAAGCGTCCGACCCGGCCGCAACGAGCGGTCGACGAAAGACGCGACGACGGGGATCGGTCGGCGTCCCCGACGGGAAGGTCCGCTCACCAGCGGCCCGCGGATTGATCGGGCTCGGCGTTACGGCGACCGGCCAGACGTCGACGTGGACCATGTGCAACGTCCCACCCGGGACCCGCTCATCGATGGGTGAGCTGAGAGCGAGGCGGGTCTGGCTCGGGTTGACGACGGCTCGCGCGATCGATGCCGCGGAGGCAGCGTCATGGGTGAAACGCTCGGCGAGCGTCTCGGCGAGCTTCTGTCGAGCAATCGACTTCGCCCGGCTCGGAGGGCGGACAATCGGACGGGCTGGCAGTCCCGCGTCGTCATCGAGCAAGGCAATGCGCGGCGCGCGCGTCTCGTCGTCAGAAATGGTGGGGTAGTTCGCCATTGGGGGCGTCTCCTTGTGTTCAGTTATCGGACTGGTCAAGCCGGTCGTCCGAAACCAACACACGGGCGCCCCGCAACTCAGGGAATCCGAGAACCTCCTCGACGCACCCTTCGGTACGACGGTGCCGTTTGCGTCGTGCATTCGCCCCTGGCAGGAAACCCGAAGGCTTCCGGACAGCAGGCTCCCGACTTGGAGGAGGGATTCACCCAGGCTCCGCGTCGTCGCCGTACCCAAGCCGCCACCGCGGCGTCAACAGGATACCAAGAAGTTGCGGTGAACCGCGCCAGTCATGCGATGAACGTGCTCGACGGTCCCGACCCGCACCTCGCGGTCGACCACCTCGTCGGCATCTTCCACCGTCTTTTCGCCGCCTACTGGTCGACTTTCGCACTTTCGGGTCGCCTGACGACCTGATCTTCGCCGTCGCGTAGCGGCGTCTCGAGACACCATCCACCACCTGGGCACGAAGTCGTGGTCTCCTGGTCTGTAACTAGTGACTCATTACAGACAGGAGGAACGATGCCGATCCGCCAGCACAGCGGCGAACCACTCGTGTTGAGAGGCAGCCTGTTCACGTTCCGTCGGCGATGCGGTAAGCCCAACTGCCGCTGCGCATCTGGCGATGAGGCGCACGAGAGCCCGGCCCTGTCGTACCTAGAGGACGGGAAAGCGAAGACCCTCACCCTCACCGGTGCCGATCTCGACGAGGTGCGTGCAGGCTTGGCCCGCTACGAAGCGGCGAGAGCCGATCTCGACCGACGAGCCGACGCCGGGATCGCTGCCCTGCGGGCACGCCTTGCTGGCTCCAGGCGCCGAGCCCGGTGAATCGGCCAGGGCGAGCCTGGAAGGCGCTGCTCGGCTGTGCGACCGGCGTCTTCACCTCCCCCTCGTTCGCCCTGTTCTGCGAGCTCATGACCGCGTGGGCGTGCACTACCGCCCGGCGCTCCATCGTCCAGATGGTGGGTGTCATGGACCCAGCCAGTCGGGCCGCTCACGACGCCTACCACCGCTTGGTGCGAGCCGGGGCCTGGTCGCTTGCCCGGTGCTTCGAGGCATTGTGCAAGCTGGTGGTCGCGAGCCTTCTCGGCCCCGGGAGGATCGTCCTCTACCTCGACGACACGCTGTTCCACCGCAATGGGCCAAAGGTCGAAGGCGCGGCCAGCTGGCGAGATGCTGTGCGCTCGACCAAAAAGCGCGTCGTCTACGCCCGGGGCCTCAACCTCGTGGTGCTCTGCGTGGCGGTGACACCTCCGTGGGGAGGCATGACGATAGCGATCCCGGTCAATCTCCGCCTGCACCGAAAGGACGGGCCGACCATGCCCGCCCTCGCCCGGGAGATGATGGCCGATCTGGCGTCCTGGCTGCCCGAGCGTTCCTTCGTGCTTTGCGGGGATGGGGCCTATGCGACCCTGGCTGGGGACCACCTGGAACGAACCACGGTCGTCAGCCGCATGCGCCGTGACGCCGCTCTCTACGAGGCGCCGCCGCTTCGCACTGGCAAGGCTGGCCGCCCGAGAAAGCGCGGCGCCCGCCTGCCCACCCCCGTGAAGCTCGCACAGGCGGCCACCGGCTTCAAGAAGGTGGAGCTCGACTGGCGGGGACGACGGGTCACAAAGCTCGTCTGGTCAAGAGAGGTGCTGTGGTACCGGGTCTGCCCCGACGCTCTTGTCCGCCTCGTCGTCGTGAGGGACCCTGCCGGCAAGGAGCCGGACGACTTCTTCTTCAGCACGGACCTCGCTATGTCGGCAGCAGAGGTGGTCGAGATCTACGCCGGCAGGTGGTCGAGATGTGCTACCGGGAGGTCAAGCAAGCGATCGGGGGCCAAGAGCCCCAGTCCTGGAAGGACAAAGGACCCGAGCGCGCCGCCGGGCTCTCGTTCTGGCTCTACGGCGCCGTGTGGGTCTGGTACATCGAGGTCAGCGGGGGCCATCCCAGCTTCGGGATCCAGCCGTGGTATCCGACGAAGCAAGCCCCCTCGTTCGCTGACGCGCTGGCCGAGCTGCGTCGAACGCTATGGCGCGAACGGATTTATCCCGCTTCGGGTGCTCCCGTCCTGGACCAGCAAACAGTCGATGTATTGGTGGAGGCACTCGCCGTGGCTGCATAGGGGCTATCACCCGATCTCGGCCTCCGCCACGAAACTACGAAAGTCGACTACTGGGGACCGCGCACCGACGACGTGCTGCGCGTCGCGTCGTTGAGCGCGTTGGCATTGCCAGGGGCGATGCTCGCCGACATCCCGCGCATCTTGACCGACCCGGTCCATCGCCGGGCGTGCCTGCGCCACGTGGACGACCCGAGCCTGTTGGGCTTCTGGGAGCACTACGACAAGCTCTCGCCCGGCGCGCAGGCCCAGATGGTCGGCCCGGTGATGAACAAGCTCCGGGTCGTGCTGACCCGGCCCTTCGTCGCCGCGGTCTCGGTGCGGCGAAGTCGAGCTTCGACCTCGGTTCAGACGTCCTCGACGGCGGGCTGTTGCTCGCACGCCTGCCGAAGGGCTCGCTCGGCGAGGACTGCTCGGCCCTCCTCGGGAGCTTCATCGTCGCCAAGGTCTGGCAGGAGGTGACCGCCCGCCCGGGCACGCGCGGGCGAGGAGGCCCGCGTCGACGCGACGCTCTACGTGGATGAGTGCCAGAACTTCTTGAACCTGCCCGGGTCGCTGTCGGACATGCTCGCCGAGGCCCGCGGCTACCGGCTCTCCGTCGTCGCCGCGCACCAGTACCTCGGCCAGCTGCCGAGCGATCTTCGCGAGGCGCTCGCCGCGAACGCGCGCAACAAGATCATCTTCAACTGCTCGCCGGAGGACGCCCGCGTCCTCGAGCGCCACGTGCAGCCGAACCTCGCCGCCTACGACCTCCATCGCCTCGCCGCCTACCAAGCCGCGGCGCGCCTCGTCGTGAACGGCGAGGAGCTGTCCGCCTTCACGATGCGCACCGAACCGGCAGGGCGCGCCGACCCGCAGCGGCGCGAGCTTGCCCGCAAAGACGCCCGTGAGCACTTCGGGCGTCGACTCGCCGAGCGCCACGACGAGGTCCTGCGCCGCAACCTGTCGGGACGCAGGGGCTCGGAGGGTCCGAACGGCATCGATGCCGATGGAACAGCAACCACCGATGACCGCAGCAACAGCTCGTTCGGCAGCTCCTGCGGCATCTCCTACGGCGGCTCGCTCGGCATCCCTCACCTGCCGGGTCATATCTCGGAGGACCCGCACGACGACGGCTCCATCAACCCGGCAGACGAGGACCCCGACTCCTGGAGTGATCGATGAAATCTGTTCCCACTCCAGCCCTCCGGCGGCCGCCGGTGTCCGACGTGATGGTGACCAAGGTCGTGCGTCGACTGACCGCTCGTGACCGTCTCCTCTGTCACGTCCTCTACGACCATCAGGTCCTGCTCACCGCACACGTGACCGACCTCTGCTTCGACAACGTCATCACCGCCCAGCACCATCTTTCGACCTTGGTGGGCCTGCGCGTGCTCGACCGCTTCCGTCACTTCCGACAGCAGGGCTCCGAGCCCTATCACTACGATCTCGACGCACTCGGCGTCGAGATCGTCGCGGCCGACCGCGGCATCGAGGTGTCCCGCGCCGAAGCGCGCCGTCTGCGCGCCCTCGCGCTCGCCGACAGCCAGCGCCTCGCGCATCTGCTCGCGGTCAACGGGCTCTTCTGTCAGCTCGCGAAGGCGACGCGCCACGAACGCGACGTGACCCTCAGCGAGTGGTGGTCCGAGCGTCGCTGCGCATCCGAGTGGGGCGCGGTCGTCCGGCCGGACGGCTTCGGCACGCTCGACGGCCCGAAGGGCCGCGTGGAGTTCTTGGTCGAGGTCGACCGTGGCACCGAGCCGCTGAAACGTCTCGCGGAGAAGCTCACCGGCTATGCCGACCTCGTCCGCGCGACGGGGTGGTCGCCGTGGGTCTGCTTTTCCTTCCCCTCCCCGCGCCGCGAGGCCGAGGCGCGTCGCGTCCTCGGCCACCCCTCCCTTCGCATCGTGACGACCGCCGAGGGGATCGGGGAAGGACCGGGCAGGGCGAGCTGGCTCCCGATCGGCTCGACCGGGCCGCGCCTGGCACTGGTCGATCTGTCGGGCACTCCTGGGACAAGGTCATGAGCGCGCGGCCCCCAAGTTGTAATGGAAGCGGACTGGGCGACGGGCGCCACGACCTCGGCCCACGTTGCGACGTGGGCGCCGGAAAGCGGACGGCGCGGCACACCTACGCAGGCGAACGCGACGCGACATGGGGGCGCTCGGGCACTGTCCGGCGCCGCGAGCTGGTCCGCGCCGAGGCTCCCCTCACTGTCCGCTTCGAGGTCCGCACCATCGGTGGCGGCGCAGGGGCGGATCGTCCGCCGCCTGCTCGCCCTGGTCGCCGAAATGGAGGTAGGAGAGGGGGATCAACCGGACACAGAGGAGGTCGCCCGATGACCAGCCCGATGATGACCAGCGGTCCAACGGTTGTCCCCGGCCCCCGCTACGCCTTCTACGGACGGGTCTCGACCGAGGACGAACAGGACCCGACGCTCAGCTTCCCCCGCCAGCTCACCAACGCCGAACACCTCGTCGCGGAGTCGGGCGGTCGGATCGTCGCGCACTACTACGACATCGAGTCCGGCACGCGTGCGTACGCCGATCGCGGCTCGGGCAACGTCGCTGGCTTCAACATCGCGATCCCGCGCGACGGCGGGTTGGCGGACCTGCTCGCCGATGCGCAGCGTCGCCCAGCGCGCTTCGATCGCGTGATCGTCGAGTCGATCAGTCGATTGAGCCGCAACTCCTCGGTCGCGCTCAGGGTCGAGGACGAGCTGCACCAGGCGGGGGTGCGGCTTTGCGCGGCGGACGAACCGTTGGAGGAGTCCTTCGGGACGATCGTGCTCCGCCACGTGAACATCGGCATCGCGCGGGGCTATCACCACGAGCTGATGGTGAAGTCCCGCCAGGGCCTGGAGACCTCGACGCGCCAGGGCTGGCACACCGGCGGCGTCGCCCTCTACGGCTACCGCTTCGTCACCCACGACCATCCGAACCCGCACAAGGCGAGCCGCGGCAACCTGAAACGGACGCTCGAGTTGGACCCGGTGCGCGCGCCGGTCGTGCGCGCCATCTACGACGCCTATCTCGCGGGAGGCGTGGGACTCCTGCAGATCCGCGACCGGATGAACGCGGACCTCGACCGTTACCCACCGCCGGTCCCGATCGCGCCGACGACCGCGCTCGGCCGCTGGAGCCGGTCGTCCATCCGCGAGGTGCTCCGCAATCCGAAGTACACCGGGTACCAGGTCTGGAACCGCAAGGCGCGCAAGTCCGGTCACAACCGCGAGAACGCGCCCGAGGCCTGGATCTGGTCCGACGAGGTCGCGCACCCGGCGATCATCAGCCGCGAGGAGTACGACGCGGTGCAGCTGCGCGCCCGCGCCACCTCGCGATCACGCCAGCATGTCCCTGCGACCGAGGCGCGCCCGAGGGCGCTCACGAACTACCTCTACCGGGGGCTGCTCCACTGTGGGATCTGCGGGCTGCGCATGTGGGGCAACCATCGCCGCAACTCGACCTACTACTCCTGTCAGCCAACCCATCAGCGCTCCGCGAACATTCCCGAAGGCCATCCGAAGCACGTCTACCTGAACGAGGCGCGACTGAACGATGCGCTGCTCGGTTTCCTCGGGACCGCGCTCTTCGGACCGAAGCGCCGGGACTACTGGGAGCGCAGCCTGGCGGTCGCGGACGAGCCCGGCAGGGAAGCACCCGCTGCGAGCCGTGCGGCGGAGATCGAGTCCGAGATCACTGACCTCGAGCGTCGGCTCGACCGACAGGTGTTGAACCTCGAAGCCGACGAGGTGACGCCGAGCCTTCGCCGTCGGATCGCGCAGCGCGTCGCGGAGCTTGAGGACGCGATCGCCGAGCGCAGGCAGCGGTTGGTCGCGCTCGCCGAACAGTCGGCTGCAGAGCCGCCTATGTTGGCCGACGTGGCACCGTTGCTCGATCGCCTGCCACTCCTCGCCGACGGGCTCGACGCACTCGACCAAAGCGAGCTGCGAGCGCTGTTCGAGGTGATCCAGCTCGAAGTCGCCTTCCACCCCGACGGCGACGCGATCGACGTCGGGGTCACGCTTAGCGACCACTGGCAATCGCCAGTCCTCCGCGAAACTGCGGAGGACTGGTCGGCGCCCTCGGCAGGACTTGAACCTGCGCACCCGGCTCCGGAGAGCGATCGAAGCTGTCCAGACGGTCTACTCTGTC
>JAJYGM010000201.1 GCA_021785095.1 Actinomycetes bacterium | reverse complement strand
TGGTTCACGGACAACCAGCTCGTGAACCTCATCCCCCTCCCCCAGCAGGCCTGGGACCGAACGAGCGCCAACCGGTCGGTCGGGAACTTCGACGAGACTCCGGCAGGCGCGAAGGCGGTCTTCACCTTCCTCGAGGACCAGTCCAAGCAGCTCGCGACGTATGCCACCAACCCGCTCTGGCGGGTGGTCGATGGTCCCTGGATCGTGACGCGCTACGACGCGGCAACCGGCCAGACCGAGCTCACGGCCAACCGTGCCTACTCCGGACCGGAGAAGCCCCGCCTCGACCACGTGATCCTCGAGACCTTCACCAGCGACACCGCGGAGGTGGACGCCCTCCGGTCCGGCTCGATCGACTACGGCTGGATCCCCTATTCCGACCTCGGCCTCGAGAGCTACTTCCGCGCGCACGGCTTCACCGTCGCGCCGTGGGCGCCGGACTACTACCAGTCCGCCGAGCTCGGTTACACGAGCCCGGTCTACGGACCCCTCCTCCGCCAGCTCTACGTTCGCCAGGCTCTCCAGCACCTGGTCGACGACCCGCTCGATCTCGCCACGACCCTGCACGGCATCGGCCAACTCACCTACGGGCCGGCACCGAACATCCCCGGCTCGCCGTGGGTGAGCCCCGAGGAGAAGACCGATCCCGACCCGTACTCGGTCAGTGCAGCCCGAGAACTCCTCAGGTCCCACGGGTGGACACCGGGGGCCGGGGGGACGCTCGTCTGCACCCGGCCTGGCACCGGTCCGAACGAGTGTGGGGCAGGCATCGCGCACGGCAAGCCGTTGCGACTGCTCATGAACTACACCACCGGCTCGGCGAGCGTGGCCGCGCAGGCGGGGGCGTTCCAGACCGCAGCAGCGGCGGCGGGGGTCGATGTCGTGCTCGCGCCGGAGAGCGCGACCACGATGTTCTCGACCGACGGCGTCTGTCCGAGCTCGCCACCGTGCAACTTCGCGATCGCGCTCTACCCGCTCTGGTTCACCAACTACGGGGACATGTCCATCCTCCCGACCGGCGGCCAGCAGTTCGGCCCCGGTAACTACTACGGCGGCGGCTACTCCTCGGCGACCGCGGACCGGTTGATCCAGGCCGCCCACGAGCACACCGGGCTCCGCTACCTCTACGCCGACGAGGACTTCCTCTCCCGTCAGGTCGCCGCCCTGTGGTTCCCGACCGGCGACAACCAGATCTCGGTCGTTCGCGACAGGCTGCGGGGTTGGGAGCCCCAGAACCCCTTCGGGAACCCCCGGCCCTCCCGCTGGTACTTCGTCCGCTGACGCGCAGGCGCCAGCCGGACGCGCGGCGGATCCACCGGGTACCGGTCGCGCCAGGCGCCAATCCCCCCGTCCGCAGTCTCCTGCGATAGGGTCGACCGAGCAGAGCTGCATCGGTTCACGACCGGCGCCGGAGGTACTGCTCCTCGCAGCGAGGGGTGGGGCGTTCGACGGCGACGAGAGGGGTGGTCACGTGACGAGCGCAACGCAGGCAGGCAAGCCGGGGGGCGCATCGGGGGAGACCGGAGAGCTGAAGCAGGGTATGTCGCTGACGGGGATGCTCATCCTCGGGATCGGCGGCACGATCGGCACCGGGGCGCTGTTCAGCGGCGTGGGCATGGCTGCCGTAGCCGGCCCGGCAATGATCGTGGCCTGGATCGTCGGCGCCATCATCTACGCCTTCATCGGCATCACCTACATCGACCTGAGCGTCCGCTTCCCCGAAGCAGGTGGGCCCTCGCGGTATGCGCTCTACACCCACGGGCACGTCGCGAACCTCGTCAACTCAGTTGGCAGCTTGATCTGGTACCTGTTCGTCCCACCGATCGAGGCGCTGGCGACCGTCGAGGGCCTCGCGCACTTCGACGCCGGCCTGCTCAAGGCAAACGGTGATCCGACGACGGCCGGCGCGCTCGTCGCAGTCGGGCTCACGCTCGTCTTCGTGCCGTTCAACTACTACGGCATCCAGGCCTTCACCCGCTTCACCAACGTCCTCGGCGGGGCGAAGATCCTCCTCTACGTCCTGCTCGCTGCTGGGGTCGCGATCGCACTCACCCACGGAGGGAACTTCAGCCACTTCGGCGGGTTCGCGCCCTTCGGCTTCGGCGGGGTACTCGCAGCAGTGCCACTCGCCATGTTCGCCTTCGGGGGCATCCGCGTGCTCCCGGACTTCGCCGAGGAGGTCAGGGACTCGAGGCACCTCAAGATCTCGATCATCGTCTCCATCGTCGGACAGTCGCTCATCTACGTGCTCTTCGGCGTCGCGTTCATCGGTGCCATCGACTGGAAGAAGCTCTCGGTCGCGACGGGATCCTGGGCCTCGCTCTCCAAGGTGGCAGGCAACCCGTTCATCCTGCTCACCAATCACAACGACGTCGCCTGGCTGCTCGCCCTCGCCATCGTCGTCGGGATCCTCGGCCCCTTCGTGGACGGCTACGTCTACCAGGGAGCCGGCAGTCGGGTGCTGTTGGCGATGGGGCGCAGCGGGTACGTCTCGCGACGCATGAAGGAGGTCAGCGCCACGCGGGGCATCCCGGTCGGCGCCCTACTCGCGATCACGGCCGTCGGGGCGGTCATCTCCTTCCTCGCCGCCCCGGTACCGAGCATCTACAGCCTCATCAACGACTCGGTCGTGGCCGGCTACATCGCGTTCGCGGCCGTGCCCGTCGCCATGCTCGCGCTCCGGCGCCAGAAGGGCGAGCGCCTGAGCGTCCCGACCGCCGTCGTCGGTGCCCTCGCGTTCGGGGGAGCATCCCTCATCGTCTACTGGTCGGGCTGGCCCTCGGTGCCGTATGCCGTGATCCTGAGCGCCGTCGGCGTCATCGGCTTCGGCCTGTTCAGCCGGGCGACGGGCTTCACCCACGCGATCTGGTACGTGGTGTGGGTGCTCTTCCTCACCGCCATGACCTACATCGGCAGCGTCGGCAAGGGCACGGAGATCTCCTTCGACTTCGGGACCGCAATCGTCGCCGTGGTCTCGATCGTGGTCTTCCTCCCCTGGGGGCTCGCCTCCCGGTTGCCGGCGCTCGGGGCGATCGACGCCACCGACCCGAAGGGCGTGCCGGTGGTCAGCCCGGGGGCCGGCCGCT
>JAJYGM010000155.1 GCA_021785095.1 Actinomycetes bacterium | reverse complement strand
TGAATCATGTCAGGAACTGAGGCGAAATACAAGATCTTGTGAATTAGTGCACAGGTCGCGCCGGCCCTGGTGGGCGGAGTCTCAGGGTTCCTTCGCGCCGCCCTCCTCTTCTCAGTCCACACCTTTCCATTGGCGTGATCCGAGGTAGATGGCGCAGATCGAGGCGTCTACCGACGTCCATCTCTTTGGGTGCCTAGCATCTGACATACTTATCCACAGGGTGTCGCTTCGAGATCGTTATCCACAGGACGAGCGGATCGCATGTGCGTGACTAAGCCTGACCGGTTCCCCGCCTTACCCTCTGCAGGTCGTCATCGTCCAGGCTTCCGTCGAGGATCCTGAGAGGTCTCAATGGAGGCAGCTCCTTCGAGTACGACAGGGTGGCGCCGTCGATCAGCCAGCGCTGCAGTTCTCCCGCTGTCTTCGGGCGAGAGAAGTAGTAGCCCTGGACGGCGTCGCAGCCCGCGTCCGCCAGCACGGCGCAAGTCACCTCGTCCTCAGCGCCCTCGGCGACAACCGTGAGCCCGAGAGAGTGGGCCATGGCGATGGAGGACCGCACGATGATCCGGTTGCTCGGGTCGTCGACCAGGTTCGTCACGAACGAGCGGTCGATCTTCAGCTCCTGAACGGGTAGCCGGTGAAGATAAGCGAGTGAGGAGTAGCCGGTGCCGTAATCGTCGACAGCGATGCGCACGCCGAGTCGGGCCAGTCGCGCGAGCACGGCACTCACCTCTGCCAGATCGGCCATCACCTCTGTTTCCGTCAGCTCCAGCGTCACCGACTGGGGTGGAAGCTTGTTCTTGGTGAGGTGGTGCGACACCAGGCTGACCAACCGGTCGTCCGACAACTCACGCCCGGAAAGGTTGATCGCGAGCCCAAGATTGATTCCGGCTTGCCGCCACCGCCCCGCCTGGGCACAGGCCTCTGCCAGCACGAAGTCGGTCACCTGTCCGATGAGCCCCATCTGTTCGGCGATCCCGATGAACTCTCCGGCGGGAACCCAGCCGAGCTCCGGGTGCTTCCAGCGGGCAAGCGCCTCGACGCGCATCACTTGCCCGCTCGCGAGATCGGCGATGGGCTGGTACATCACACTCAGCTGCTCGCCCTGCTCCAGGGCGTGCAAGAGATGCCCACCGAGCATGAGGCGTCGCTGCATACTCTGATCGCGGCTCGCCGAGTACAGCTCGATTCCGCTTCGACGGTCCTTCGCGATGTACATCGCGATGTCGGCCCGCTGCAAGAGGGCTGCGATGTTCTCACCGTGCTCAGGAGCCAGCGCCACACCCGTGCTCGCCGAGATCGCGAGCGAGAGCCCGTCGATGTCGATCGGCTTCGACAGGGCAGCTTGGAGGTCGCGCACGATGCCGATCGCCTCTTCGGGGCCGATGATGTTCGGCACGACGAGGGCAAACTCGTCTCCGCCGAGCCTCGCAACGGTGGCGCGGCCATAGGCAGCATGCGAGAGGCGTTCCGCGACCTCACACAGCAGCCGGTCACCGATGTCGTGGCCGAGTGTGTCGTTCACATCCTTGAAGCGGTCCATGTCGAGCAGTGCGATCGCGGCTCGACCACTCTCCTCGAGGGCGGCCGCCGCCCGATTGAGGAACAGAGAACGATTGGGGAGCTTCGTCAGGTGATCGTGCGTCGCCTGGTACACCCTCGTCTCGACCTCGAGTTGCAGCTCCTCCATGAGCCTCGAGCGCTCCAGCGTCGAGACGGCGTGAGCCGCCAGCGTCTCGAACAGACGGAGATCGTCGGTGTCAAAAGTGTCGAGGGCTTCATCGCGATCCAACGCCACCAGCAATCCGACGGCGCGCTCGGCGTTACGCAGTGGGGCGATCAACGCATCGCGGAACGTGCCGATGACGGGATCGGTGGTATTGGGATCCGTGGTGCCAGGATTGTTGGCATAGAGCGTCGCCATCCCGGTTCTTAGGACCTCGGTCAGGACTGATGTCTCCGGCAGACGCACTGAGCCGCTTGGAGACTGCTCGGTACCGTTCAACATCTGGCGCTGGGCCACGCCTGACTGATCGATGAGATACAGCTGAGCCCGGCGGGCTCGCATGACGCTCTCCACCTGCTCGAGCACCACCCACCCGGCGGCCGATGGCTCAAGGTCGACGCTCCCAAGTGAGTCGCTGAAATCGTACAGCCGTTGGAGTGAACCAAATCGCTGAGTCAACCGCGAGTACCCGCTGTAGGCGAACACAATCAAGGCACCGACCGCCACGAGAGGAACGACCGCCCACCAATTCCACCAGGCTGCGTCGAGTACGACGAGGGCGAGAGCGGCACTCGCAAGCAATAGGAGCGCTGCCGTCCTGACTTCGGGAGTGGTCCTTCGCGGCATCCGGTCGCCGTTCAGCCTAACGACGATGTGAAGCACGAACTGTGAGAATGTCGCCGCAGCCCCCAACGCCACCGTCCCCGCCAGCCACCCGAAGGGACTCACTGGCACGTAGTGCTGGATCAATGCGTGATAGATGACCGCGGCCACCGCGGCCGCGGTAGCGCCCGAGCTCAGGTTGAAGAACAGCTTGACGAAAGACTGGCGGCGGATTCCCCCGAGTCCTGCCGCCTCGCCGACAACTCTGACCACTACCAACTGCCATGGTGCGACGAACACAAGCCCGATGAGGAGCGGGATCTCCGTGAGGGCGAACATGATGGTGTCACCGCGGTAATGGAACGAGACCGGAGTCACCACCGCGGCGGCAAAGACCACGGCAAGAATCACCAGCAGAGCTGTCGGGTCTCCGACGGGATGAAGCGGCGCGAGCCCATGCACCTCGGCGAGCGTAAGCAGGCCAGCTGTCGCTGCGGTCAACATGAACGAGAGCGCGCAAACTTTGAGCGCCGCGCCACGTTCGGCTCTACGACCCTCGTCCCCTGTCGAGGCACCCGGTGACGTTCGCCGCCGAGGCCCTCTCGTGCTGCCCGAAGGCACGATCAATTCATCGTCCGATCAGGTCGTGGACTTGAGCGATCGGTTCACGCCCACTCGCGGCCACCCTGCGGTCCTCGGAACATGGGCCTATCCTTGTCGCTCCGCAGGCCGAGATGGTGGTTTTTCTTGACTCGCTCCCCAACTCCCGACATGCTGGCTGCCGCAGCCGGGCGCACCGTACCGGACGTGGTCGCCCCGCGCCTCGACGTCCTCTTCTGCGGCATCAACCCAGGGCTCTGGTCGGCAGCAGTCGGCCATCACTTCGCCCGGCCCGGCAACCGTTTCTGGAGGGTGCTGCACGAAGCCGGGTTCACGCCCGAGCTGCTCGGTCCCTCCGAGGACCGCCGCCTGCTCGAGTACGGGTTCGGGGTCACCAATCTTGTCCGGCGGTCGAGCGCCGGTGCCGCCGAGCTCACGAGGGACGAGCTGCGGGAAGGAGCGAGATCGCTCGGCGAGACGACCGCCACCTTCGAACCCCGACTCGTGGCCGTGCTCGGGATGGGAGCCTTCCGAGTGGCCTTCGGCCAGCCGAAGGCCACTCTCGGCGAGCAGCCGTGGGAGCTCTCGGGTGCCGGGCTGTGGCTGCTCCCCAATCCCAGCGGTCTTCAGGCCCGCTACCAGCTGGCCGACCTGGTCGAGCAGTTCGGCAAGCTCCGAGTGGCGAGCCAGGCCCGATAGGAGGATGCGTCGGCCACCAGCTCGCCCAGGGCCTCGCATGGGTCACCGGGCGCGCCCCCGGAGCCCCTGCGGGCAGTGGCGGAGGTGGACGGGAATCGAACCCGCCGGACGGGGATCACCCGTCCCACCCGCTTTGAAGGCGGGGGGGCCCACCAGGTACCCAGACACCTCCGCCGGTGACCCTACCGGACGGCGAGCGGCCTCGAGGAAGCCGCCGTCTCGCACGGGCGGCTACCGCACGACGACTGCGGGCCCGAGCGATGCGACGAACTCGCCGATGACCGGTACGCCGGGGAGCTCGCCACCGAGGAGCAGGCCCCCCGAGGTCTGGGCGTCGGCGAGGAGAAGCAGCTCCCCGTCGTCGACTGCCGCCTCGAGATGCGGCCGGACCCACTCAAGGTTCCGCCGGGTGCCCCCGGGGACGTACCCCTCGGCGAGCAGGCGCCGTGCTCCGTCGAGGTAGGCGACGGCGCGGGCATCGACGACGGCGGTCACACCGCTCGCACGGGCCATCTTGTAGAGGTGGCCGAGGAGGCCGAACCCCGTGACGTCGGTCACCGCCCTGATGCCCGCCCCGAGCGCCGCCCTCGCCGGCTCGCGGTTCGAGGTGGTCATCGTGGCGATGGCCTCCTCGATCGGCTCTCCGGTCGTCTTGTGCCAGTTGTTGAGGATCCCGAGACCGAGCGGTTTGGTGAGCGACAGCGGATCCCCAGGACGAGCCGCGTCGTTGCGCAGCAGGCGGTCAGGGTCGGCCACCCCGGTGGCCGCGAGACCGTACATCGGCGTGTCGGCCACGATGCTGTGGCCACCGGCGAGTACGAATCCGCCCTCGTCAGCGACCACCCGCCCGCCCCGCAGGACCTCGGCGGCCACCTCGCGGGGCAGACCGTCCACCGGCCAGGCGAGCAGGTTGAGGGCGCTCACCGGATCGCCCCCCATCGCGTAGATGTCGGAGATGGCATTGGTCGCGGCGATCCGACCCCAGTCGAAGGCGTCGTCCACGACCGGCGGGAAGAAGTCCGTCGTGGTCACGATGGCGGTGCCCGGGCCGATCGAGACGACTGTCGCGTCGTCACCCGACTCGAGCCCGCAGAGCAGCTCGCCGACATTCGACACGGGAGGACCGAGCTCGCCGTAGGCAGCCGACAGCAGAGCTTCGAGCTCTCCCGGCGCGATCTTGCAGGAGCACCCCCCGCCGGGCGCCCAACCCGTGAGGCGCCTCGGCGCGCTCGTCTCCATGACCATCAACAGCCTCCTTCGGACTCGTCGGCGGCCGAGCCGGCCGCCTCGAGCGGCAGCCGCGGGCCGCCGACACGAAGATCTGCCCGCCGTCGGGTGACGCCGCTCGAGTCGAGCGCGGCCAGCAGCGGGAGCAGGTACTTGCGCGAGGTGCCGAGCTCGTCACGGATCTGGGCGACCGTCGCTCCCGCGGGCTGGCGGGCGAGCAAGGCTGCCACCCGGCGGGACGCCTCGGCGATCGCGCTCCTCGCGAAGTAGCAGCCGCCGCTCTCGACGACACGTCCGCTCGTGACGAGCCGCCGGAGCTCCGCCCGGTCGACCGAGAGGTCGGCCGGGCTCGGCGGGCGGAAGGGCTCCGCCTCGAGCGCCATGACGAAGGGGTGCCGGTCGAGGCGATCCTCCCCGTCCGCCACGGCGCTGCGCAGCCGCACGGTCCCGCCGGAGACCGCAAGGTCGGCCATGGCCGCGACGACCGCCCGGTCGATCTCGCTCAGGGTCGCCAGCTCGAGCCCGAAGCTGCCGGCATCGACCACGGCGCGCCGCAGCCGCTCCTCCGCCGCGGCGCGGGCGCCGGCGTCGGCGACCCAGCGCCCCCCGAGGTCGGCCGACAGGCGCTCACCGGTCAAGCGCCAGAGGAGACCCGCTTCGACGAAGCCGCGCTCGCTCACGACCCGGGCGACCGAGCGGTCGGGTCGGGCCTCGGCCGCCCTTCGCACCGGCATGACGTCGAGGACCTCTCCTCCACCGACGGTCTCGGAGCGACCTGACTCCCGCAGGACGTAGCGGTCCCCGGGGAGCAACGGCAGGGGTAAGTCGGCGTGGGTGCGGACCGCCCCGGTCTCCCCCGGCGCCAGAGAGGACTCCCCGAGGAGTCGCAGACGCACTGGATGCTGGCCTGATCCGATGTAGGCCCAGTAGGCCCCGCGACGGCTCACCTCGTGGTCGAGCGAAGCGAGGACCGACAGGCTCGCGTCGAAGGTCATGGTCGGTTCCCACTGTCCCGGGGCGACGAGCGCCTGCCCGCGGACCACCTCACCGTGCGAGACCCCCGAGAGGTTGACGGCCACGCGCCCCGGTGTCGCCTCGCTGAGCGTGCGCCGGTGGCTCTGCAGGCCGCGGACCCGGACCGCCACCGGCTCGTGGCGGGGCCCCGGGCCGGGAACCACCTCGAGACGGTCACCGACCGCCAGCCGGCCGCCGGTGAGCGTCCCGGTCACCACCGTGCCGCTCCCGCGGACGGGGAACGAGCGGTCGACGAACAGCCTGGGCCGGCCTGCCTCCCCAGGCGACGGCATCGACGCCGTGAGGGCGTCCAGCGCCTCGGTGAGCTCCCCGAGCCCGATGCCAGCGGGCGCGTCGACCTCGACCCTCTTCCGGCTGGCGAGGAAGCTCCCGGCGAGGTGCTCCTCGAGCTCGAGGCGGGCGAGCTCACGCGTCTCGTCGTCGGCCACCGCCACCTTCGTAAGGGCGACCACCCCGTCGGTGATCCCGAGCAGCTCGAGGATGCGAAGGTGCTCCTCCGACTGCGGCTTCCAGCCCTCGGTCGCCGCCACGACGAACAGGCAGGCACGCACCGAGCCCACTCCGGCCAGCATGTTCTTCAGGAAGCGGACGTGACCGGGGACGTCGACGAAGGCCACCTCGCGCCCGGAAGGCAGCGTCGACCAGGCGAAGCCGAGGTCGATCGTGAGCCCCCGCTCCTTCTCCTCCGAAAGACGGTCGGGGTCCATGCCCGTGAGTGCCCGCACGAGCGTCGACTTGCCGTGGTCGACGTGCCCGGCGGTGGCGATCACATGGGTGCTCATGCCTCCCGCCCGGCCGCCAGGCGGCAGAGGACGTCGGCGAGGACGAGGTCGTCAGCCTGGTCCACGGTCCGCAGGTCACAGATCGTCTCCCCGCTGCGCACCCTGGCGACGATCGGCGGGTCCGCTCCCCGCAGGGCGGCCGTCTGGTCGCCTGCGAGCGCCACCCCGAACGAGGCGATCTCGGTTCCCGGGGCCGAGCCGGCGCCGACGACCGAGCGGCACTCGACCGCTCTCAGGTGGGGACCGCACTTGGCGACGAGGGCGCCGGCACGCGACCTCAGCACCTCGGGCGGCGTGGTCGCCATGCGCCAGAACGGGATGGCCCTGCCGTCGCGGCGGAGGTAGGAGAGCGCCGTCTCCTGCAGGGCACCGAGGACGAGCGACCCCGGCCGTAGCGCCCGGGCCATGGGGTGGCGGGCGCAGGCCGCTACGAGCTCGCGGCGACCGGCGATGATGCCGGCCTGCGGGCCCCCGAGGAGCTTGTCGCCCGAGAAGGTGACGAGTGCCGCGCCCTGCTCGAGGCTCTGGCGGGCGGCCGGCTCGCCCGCCAACCACTCGGGCGGTCCGCCCTCGAGCCACGGCGTGGCCGCGTCGAGCAGACCCGACCCGAGGTCCACCGCGACCGGAGGTCCGAGCCGGGACAGCTCCCCCACCCCGACCGCCTCGGTGAAGCCGACGATGCGGTAGTTCGACTGGTGGACCTTCAACACGAGGGCGACGTCCTCCCGGGAGGAGATGGCCGCCTCGTAGTCGCTCAAACGGGTCCGGTTGGTCGTCCCGACCTCGACGAGCTCGGCCCCCGACTGGGCGAGGACGTCCGGGACGCGGAATCCCCCCCCGATCTCGACGAGCTCCCCCCTGCTCACGACGACGGCCCGCCCCTTGGCGAGGGTGGCCAGGACCAGCAGGACCGCCGCGGCGCCGTTGTTCACGACGAGCGCCGACTCGGCACCCGTCGCCCGAGCGAGCAGTGAGGCGGCATGGGCCTGGCGTGAGCCGCGCCTGCCGCTCGAGAGGTCGAACTCGAGGTTGCTCGCCCGGGCTGTCGAGCAGTGCTCGACGGGCGCCCGGCCGAGGTTGGTGTGGAGAAGGACACCGGTCGCGTTCACGACGGGACGCAGCAGACTGGAAGCGAGCGCCTCCGCCCGGGACCTGGCCGTCTCGGGCGCCGAGTCCGCGATCGCCTCACGGGCGGCCTCCACGAGCAGCGGGTGCGGGAGCCCGACGTCCGCGATCGAGCGGGCGAGCGCGTCCACCTGCGGCGGGCGGCCTGCTCGGCTCCTCGACATGCCGACATCGTACGGCCGAGCCGCCGTGTCCCCACCGGCGTGATCGCTCCTTCAGCCGGCGCCTCGAGGTGGCCGAGATGTCACCGAGAGTTCAGGTCTGCGTCGCCCGGCCCACATTCCCGGTTCATCCTCGCTTCGTACGGTACGGGCGAAGCGCTGCCACGACCACTCCCCTTCTCCAAGGAGGTCCTCCTCTTGGCCACCGCAAACCTGCCCCCTCGGCACACGAGACGGGCCCTCGGCGCAGCCGGGCTCGTCTCCCTCTCCTCGCTCGGCCTGGCGGCGTGCGCGAGCTCAGGGGCGTCGAGCAACACCGCCAGCGCGGGCTCGAAGGGGCCGATCCCCCTCGTGGTCTACTCAGCCCAGGGCTACGCACCTGCAGAGATCAAGGCGTTCACGAAGGCGACCGGCATCCCCGTCCGCTTCGACAACAACTCGACCGGGCCGCTTCTCACCCAGATCGAGGCGTCGAGGAACAACCCGAACTGGGGCCTGCTCTGGGTCGACGGACCGACAGCCTTCGCCGCCCTCGACAGGCAGGGTCTGCTGCTCCGGGGCTTCGAGCCAGCGGTGAGCTGGGACTCGCTCGGGACGAAGTCGATCCCGGCCGACAAGGCGTGGGTGCCCACCGGCGTGACGCTCGCCGGTGCGGTCGTCTACGACTCGACCAAGGTGAAGAACCCGCCGACTTCCTGGGGCCAGCTCACCGGCCCGCAGTGGAAGAACGCCGTCGGGACGAACGACCCGGCGCAGTCCGGTCCGACCTATCCCTTCATCGCCGGCATGATGAACCACCTCGGAGGCGTCTCCGCAGGCGAGAGGTACTTCCAGGACCTGAAGGCGAACGGGCTCGTCATCCACCCGACCAACGGCCCGACGCTGCAGGCGCTCACGGCCGGCCAGATCAAGCTGGCGCTCGTCCAGAGCTCCGCCGGGATCGGCGCCGAGGCGACCGACCCGTCCCTTCGGGTCGAGTACCTCAACCCTGTCACGATGCTGCCCTCCTGCATCGGCATCGACGCCAAGGCGCCCGCCGCCGAGCAGGCGGAGGCAAAGCGGTTCGCCGAGTACGTCCTCTCGGCCGCCGGGCAGAAGGTGATGCAGTCGGGAGACCCGACGGGCGACTCGCTCTACTACCCGGTGCTGAACGGGGTCAAGCCGCTGCCGCTGCTTCCCTCGCTCGCCTCGGTGCACACCCAGTACATCAACCCCTACACCTGGGGAGCCCGCGAGTCGGTGCTCACGCAGTGGTTCGACTCCCACATCGTCCAGTGAGCAGCCCGTCACAGCGAGGGCCCTCTCTCCACACCCCCCGCCCGGGGTGGTGACGGCGACGCCGGCCACGACGAAGGAGGCGGCCGGCACGGCCGCAGGCCGGAGGGGGGCACTGCCGCAGATCCCACCGGGCGGGCGGGCGGAGACGCCCGCCGCCGCCCGGTGGGCGGCGCGGGCGGCTGCGACCGCCCGACCCGCCTTCTGGGTCGGCCTCGTCGTACTCATCATCGCCCCCTGCGTCTGCTTCCTCGCCATCGCCGTCTCGCCACGTCTGTTCGACCAGGGCCCGCAGTGGTTCACCCTGTCCTTCCTCGAGGGCGCCTTCACCGGCGCGACCTTCACCTCGCTCGCGGACTCGCTCTGGGTGAGCGTGACGGCCGCCGTGATCGGCGTCGTGATCGGGTTCCCGCTCGCCTGGCTCGTCGCGCGCACCTCGATGCCCGGGCGCCGGCTCGTGCGGGGTGCCATGTGGCTCGTCCTGCTCCTCCCCTCGTGGCTGCCGGCTCTCGGGTGGGTCCGCCTCGTCGAGCCCGACGGTGTGATGTACCGGCTCGGTCTCGACCTGCCCGTCGTGACCCACCTCGTCCTCGGGCCGGCAGGCGTGGTGATGATGCTCGGGCTGCGCAGCGTCCCCTTCGCCTTCCTTGCGGTCTCCGCCGCCTTCCTCGGGCTCGGCCAGGAGCTCGAGGATGCCTCGCGCGTCCACGGAGCCAGCAGGGCGAGAACACTCCTGCTCGTCGCTCGCATCCTGGCCCCGGCCATCTCCTCGGCACTCGCCATAGGCTTCGCCGAGGCGGTGAGCGACTTCGGTGTGGCGGCCACGCTCGCCTACACCGCCCACTTCCCCCTCGCCACCTACCAGCTGTACTCGGCGATCGGGAGCTTCCCGCCGAGCTTTTCCGCCGCGGCCGCGATCGGCTGGCTGCTCGTCGCCTCCGTCGCCATCCCGCTCGCCTTCCAGGCCCGCGCCCTCAAGGGCCGGTCGTACGCCGTCCTCTCGGGGCGGTCACGACCGGTCTCACCTGTCAGCCTGTCGGGCTGGGAGCAGGGCGCCGCGCTGGCGGCCGTCGCCGCCTTCTTCGCGATGGCGCTGGCGGTGCCCGCCTTCGGGGCGGTGAGCGGCTCGCTGCTGGCCGACTTCGGCTCCTCGTTCCGACTCACCTTCGTCAACTACGTCGCCGTCTTCTCGAACTCGGGCCTGCTCGGCCCGGTCGAGCGATCGCTGCTCTACGGGGCGGTGGCCGCCACCGTCACGGTGGCGGCCGGCCTCGTCGCCGCACGGATGCTCGCCCGCACGAGAGGCCGTCTCGCCAAGCTGCTCGACTTCCTCCTGCTGGCGGCCGTCGCGCTCCCGAGTGTCGTCTTCGCCGCCGGATACATCTTCGCCTACAACCTTCCGTTCATGTCGAAGATCGGCATCGACCTCTACCAGACGACGACCCTGCTCGTCATGGCGTACGTCGCCGCCAGCCTGCCGACCAATGCCCGCGTGCTCTTCGGCCCCGTCTCCCAGCTTCAAGCCTCACTGCACGACGCCGCCAGGACCCACGGCGCCGGACCGGTACGCGCCTGGGCGCACGCCGTGCTCCCCGCCATGTCGCGACCGGTCGTCATGGCCTGGCTCCTCACCTTCGCCGCCGTCTTCCTCGAGCTGCCGATCTCGCAGCTTCTGTACGCGCCGAACTCGCCCCCGGTCTCGGTGGCGATCGAGGGCAACCTCGGCAACTACCACTTCGGGGTCGGGATCGCCCAGGCGGTCGTCTCGGTCGCGCTGGCGCTTGTCGTCCTCGCCGTCGTCCTCGGCGCCTACCGGCTGCTCGCACCGAAGGGTTGGCGGCGGATCGGGACGGTCGGTCGTGGCTGAGTCCCTCCTGCTCGACCACGTCACGAAGCGGTTCGCAAACGGCGCCCTGGCGCTCGACGAGGTGAGCCTCACCGTGGAGCCGGGCACCTTTCTCGTCCTGCTCGGCCCCTCGGGCTCGGGAAAGACGACCCTCGTGCGCTCGGTGGCCGGCATCGAGCACATCACCTCGGGGCGGATCGCGGTCGGGGGACGCCTGCTGGCGGACGCCCGCTCGCACCTGCCGCCCGACCGGCGCGGCCTGTCCATGGTCTTCCAGGACTACGCCCTCTGGCCGCATCTGTCCGCCCTCGACAACGTCGCCTTCGCCTTGCGGCGCCACAGGATCCGAGCCGCCGAGCGGCGGGAGCGGGCCGGCCGCATGCTGGAGCGGGTCGGCCTCGGCCAGCTTGCCTCCCGCTACCCCTCTGAGCTCTCGGGAGGCGAGCAGCAACGAGTCGCGCTCGCCCGAGCCCTCGTCGGCGAGACGGGACTCGTCCTCTGCGACGAGCCGCTGTCCAACCTCGATGCCGACCTGCGTGAGCGCATGCGCGTCGAGATCTCCGCCCTCGTGCGCGAGAGCGGGTCGACGGCCGTCTACATCACCCACGACCAGGCCGAGGCCTTCGCCCTCGCCGATCGCGTCGGCGTCCTCTCCGACGGCCGCATCGTCCAGCTGGGCACCCCCGAGCGCGTCTACACCCACCCGGCCACTCCCTTCGTCGCCCGATTCACGGGGCTGGCGGCCGAGCTCCGGGTGCGAGCCGGTCATGCCGCAGCCGGCGAGCAGATCGAAGTCGAGCTCTCCGCTGGCGCCGGCATCCGGCCGATCGGCGCCCGGGCGGTGGCGCCACTCGAGCCCGGTGAGGCGCTCCTCGCCATCCGGCCGTCCTCCGCCGCGCTCTGTCATCCCGACTCTCCCGGGTGCCAGGTACGCGGAGAGGTGGCGGACGTCGCGTTCCGGGGGCGGGGCTACGAGCTCGTGGTCGACCTTCCCGGCGGCGCCAAGGTGGCCGGCGTCGTCACCACCGAGCGTGCGCGCCGGGGCGAGCGTGTGGGCATCAGCTTCTCGAGCGGCGGCTGCCTCGTCTTCGCCGACACTGCGGCGTCGACCACTCCTCGCGTCTGACGGGACAGGACCGCTACGGCGCGCTGGGTGAGAGCGAGGCGGCGACGTCGTTCAGCACCCGCCGGGTTGCCATCTCGGCGATCCGCTGCATCGCCCTGCGATCGCGGTCACTGGCGCCGTCCGGCGAGGTCCGGTACCGGCCGCTCAGGGCGAGCCGGCAGTGACCCCTCCCGAGGCTCAAGAGCTCGAGGTCGGCATCGACGGAGGGAGTCATCGCCTCCTCGTCAACCGGCTCGAGGCGAACCGGGACCGTCACCGCCGAGGCGCTGCGCCGGGGATGGCCCTCGGTGAGGCACAGGCGCTGGCGGGCCGCCGACAGCTCGGCCTCTTTGGCCCACTCGGCCCCCAAGTCGAAGAAGACCTCTGCGAGCTCCTCGAAGTCCCGGTCGAGGTAGGTGAAGTCGCCGACGAAGACGGCGTGCGAGGGAGCCACAGGCGCGCCGACGCCCCCGTTGCGCCGTGCGCCCGGCCGCCGTGTGGGACCGCCGCCTGCCCTCTTCGAGCCACCGTCTGAGATCATCGGAACACCTCCCCTGACCCGATGGTGGCCCCGGTGGCCGTCGGACCGTCAGGGCCGAAAGGCCCCTGCTTCGACGCACCTGGCCCTTGTCCCAGCCGTCATGTGGGCTTCTGCCGGGCCGTCGGCGGCCCGGCTCGCGCCCGGGCCCCGGCGAGGCAACCGGAGAGATGAGCCTCGGCTTTGGCCAGCTCGGCCCGGTGGGTCCTTTTTCCAAGGGGGCGGGCCCTTCGGCCCTATCTCCCCGAGAGAGCAACCGCCCATGCTGGCGGACGAGGAGGTACCGCATCCATGCCAACAATCATGTCCGCGCCGGCTGTCACGGCCGTGCTCGTCGATCTGAGCCGCCCGGGCCGCTACGTGCACTGGGGGTTCATCCAGATCTCGGTCGCCAACCTGGTCGTCATCGGCCTCATGCTGCTCGTGTTCATCCTCGCGATCGCCATCCCCTTCCCCCACGGAGGAAAGAAGTGAGCACGATCTCCGACGCGCCGATGGAGCCGGCCGGCCAGGTCGGTTACCGACCCGATACCCGCCCCACCTGGACGGGGCGGCTGCGCCGCCGCGCCGTCGCGACGCTCCCGCCCGAGAAGCTGCTGCCCGACAGCCAGCCCTCCTACGTCGCCTCGTGGATCTACGTCTTCGGAGCGCTCACGCTCGGGGCCTTCTGCGTCGTGCTGGCGTCGGGGGCCGTCCTTGCCGTCAAGGGCCCGGACTGGTGGCACGTCTCCTCGGCGGGACTGTTCGTCAACTCGGTGCATCTGTGGGGCACCGAGCTCTTCTTCTTCTTCATGGTGATCCACCTCTGGGGCAAGTTCTTCATGGCCGCATGGCGCGGGCGGCGCCGGGCAACCTGGATCACCGGTGTGCTGGCCTTCGCCATCTCGATCGCGACGGCCTTCACCGGCTACCTCTCCCAGCAGAACTTCGACTCGGAGTGGATTGGGACCCAGGCCAAGGACGGGATCAACGCCACGGGTGCGGGCGCCTTCTGGAACGTCCTCGACTTCGGCCAGATGCTGCTCTGGCACGTCCTGCTGCTCCCGCTCGTCGTGGCCGTCATGGTCGGCATCCACGTCCTCCTCGTCCGGCGCCGCGGCGTCGTGCCGCCCTTCCCGGCCAAGGGAGCAGACCGGTGAGCCGCCGCCGCTTCAACCCCGACCGTGACGTCGCCGAGTGGCAGGGCCCCTCGGTCCGCTACGACCTGTTGAAGGAGGTGAGCGTCGCCTTCGCCGTCGTGCTCGTCCTGGCGATCGTCTTCGCCATCGTCTTCTCCTCGCCCGACGAGCGGGCGATCACGCTCCAGTCCTGGTCGAAGGCGGCGCCGGTCGACTTCGTCCAGACCGCCATGACCGAGCTCGACGGCACGAGCGGCACGGCCACCTACGGGCCGCCGTACACGAGTACCCCCGGGGCGAGCCAGAAGCTCGGCCCGCTCTCGCTCGAGTCGCTCGTCGGCGTCCACATCCCCCTCGACACCGCCCAGCAGTTCGTGATCAGTCCGCTGCGGACCCTCCCCGACGTGCCGGTCCTCGACCGGGCGATCGCCGAGTACCAATCGGCGCCGGCCCCGCGCAAGGCCGCCTGGAACACCGCCTACGAGAAGGCGGTGGCCAAGGCGACCTTCTCCGCCGGCACCCTGGAGGTCCCTGGCGGCGCCTACGGCCCGGTCGGGACGATGATGTCCCACCTGCTGGACATGGCCCGGACCGGCGCGCTCGACGGCGCCCTCACCGCCACGCCGCAGCTCTACGGCACCGACTACACCAAGCCGCTGCTGTTCATCGCCGACGGGGCCTACATGGGCAACGTCGCCTCGAACCGCCACCTGCTCGGCGAGCAGTGGGGGATGATGAACGAGACGGGCAACTACCCCGGCCAGGCCTGGCTCTGGCTCTACACCCTGTGGTACCAGGTGCCGCCGATGAACTCCTCCTCGAACGGCGACGTCGAGGTGTGGGGGATCATGATGGGGCTGACCGTGCTGCTCGCCCTCGCGCCTTTCATCCCGGGGCTGCGCTCGGTCCCGAGACTGACGAGGGTCTACCGACTCATCTGGCGGCGCCACTACCGTGCAGTGGAGACATAGCGCCCCGTGACCGAGGACGACGACCAAGGAGCCGACACGATGCTGAAGGTGTTCCTGC
>JAJYGM010000267.1 GCA_021785095.1 Actinomycetes bacterium | reverse complement strand
CGCGTCGCCGGCTTCGTCGGGCCCGACCGTCCGGCGAGACCGAGGCGATCGCGGCCCGGGCGCGCCGCGAAGCGGAGGTGCTCCGGTACGCGCCGCCGGGGAGTGCGGTCGACCTGCGCACCTACGGAGGGCGGCTGGTCCGCGTGGCGGCCCCGGCTGCCACGGAGGGCGCGCGCGGGCTCGAGTCCCGTGGCGAGGTCGCGGCCCGAGGCCGCTACGGGCGCAACGCGGTCATCCAGGGAGCGGCAGCTGAGCTGTTCAAGATATGGGCGGTGACAGTCCGCGCACGATGCGCGAGCCTCGGCGCGCGCATCGTGCTTTGCCTCCATGACGAGCTTCTCGTTCACGTTCCTACCGAGAGCGGCGAGGCAGTCGCCCTGCCCCTCTCTCCCAGGACCTCCGCGTGCGCCCCCTGGGACTTGAACCCAGAACCTGCGGATTAAGAGTCCGATGCTCTGCCAGTTGAGCTAGAGGCGCGCGACGCAAATCGTAGCCGCTCCGCGTGCCACCTGGCCGCCGCCCACATGGCGGGTCGCAGCGTTCGGGGTGACCGAGGGGACTTGAACCCCCGACCTCCAGGGCCACAACCTGGCGCTCTAACCAACTGAGCTACGGCCACCACGGCCACGCAACCACCGGCTGCGTGGACTCCTCTTAGCATGGCACAACGCGTGGCCGTCCCGGAACGGGCGTCGCTTCCAACTCGGCGTCGAATGTGGGCGGAACGTCCTAGACCTCGTGCGACGCGTCTTCCCTGCACACGCACAGCTCGTTGCCGTCCGGGTCGAGCATCACCTGCCACCAGCCGCCGTCAGAGCCGGTGCGCGGTGCGCCGACGCGGGTGGCGCCGAGCCCGGCGAGGCGCTCCACGGCAGTCTCGGGGTCCGCGAAGAACAGGTCGAGGTGGGCGCGGTTCTTCACGACCTTCGGCTCGGCTACCCGCTGCAGGTAGACGACGGGCATTCCCGCTTCCGGCGGGACGAGGTCGAGGTAGGTGCCGTCGGTGTCCAGGTCACCGACCTCGTAGCCGAGAGCGGCAGCCCAGAATGGCGCGAGCCCGACGGGGTCGCTGCAGTCGATGCCGACCTCGATCCGTGCGAGCACTGACTGCCCTCCTTGCCAAGGCCCGACCGAAACGGGCGCTCTCGGAGCATCCGACGGCAGCTGCTGCACGCGCCTCGCCAGCGTCACCGCGCACGGTTGGCCATCCGTCGCCGGTGTGCAACAGTACTGCAATGCCCCCGTAGCTCAGCCGGACAGAGCAGCTGCCTTCTAAGCAGACGGTCGCAGGTTCGAGTCCTGCCGGGGGCGCGCGGGCATCGGTGCACGCGGACCGGACGCTGCCGGAGTGCTCGGCGTAGGCGGGCCGCCGAGAAGCCGGCTGCTCGGCGCTCGTGCCACCGCGATCACTGCATGCCGTTGTCGTTCATCAATTTTGACGTTGTTTGCCTTGTACGGCAGGGCCACTCTTGGGCTATGCGCGACGGGGGTGGAGATGTGCTTCTGACCGGCGGCACGGCGCGGACCAGACGCTCCACGTCCGACCTGCCGGCGAGGGCGATCTTCGACGAGTCGAGTGACGGCGTTCTCGTCCTGGACGCGCGCGGGCACCGCGTCTATGCGAACCCGGCGTTGAACGCGCTCGTCGGCGTGGACGCCTGCCTGCCGCTCGGAACTGCGGCTCCGCCTCCTTATGTAGCTCCGGACCAGAGCGCTCACTACCTCCTGGTCCTCGAACGTGTCACCCAGCTTCTCGCAGGCGAGGTGCCCGGTGCCGCCTCGACGTGGCTCGAGCTGACAGCGGCGGACCGGCGCAGGGTCTGCGCGAAGGTCACGATTGGCGTTCTTGCCGGGCCGCGTGGCGTGCGAAACGTGGTCTGGCTGTTCAAGCCCGACGTGGCCAGGACAGCGCCGCAGTCGCCGGCAGCGCGTCCCGACGGCGCGGTCCTCGCAGGATCGAGCGATCCCGCGCTCGCCTGGACTCCCTTCTCGGGCATCGGGACCCTCACGCGGCGGGAACGGGACGTGCTCCAGCTCCTCGTCGACGGCCGGCGCGTCTCGTCCATCGCACGCACCCTTTACCTGAGCCCCTACACGGTGCGCAATCATCTGAAGGCGATCTTCCAGAAGTTGGGTGCGCACTCCCAGACGGAGCTGCTGGACGCCCTCCGACCTGTCTCTCTTGACATGCGCGTACCCCGTCCGCCAGCGGGCAAGACGAGGACGGAGCGCTCCGATGCGTGAACGGGATCGCGCGACGGGTCTGCGAGGGGACGAGCGGTGAGGCAGATGGCGCGAGTCGGTGGCGCGCGGCGCGGCGCGCCGGACGACGGGTTCGTGTCGCCCGTCACGGGGCGGGTCGTGCTCGTGGTCGAGGAGAGCCCGGAGATCCTCTACCGGTTGTCCCGGGCGGTCCCCGCACCTGCCGAGGCGTACTCCTATTCGAGTCTCGACGAGCTCGATCCGGCGCGCCTCACGCCGGGCGGACGGGTGGTCGTCGTGCTCGGCCCGTCGCAGGCAGCCGAGGACGTTCTCGACCGAATCGGGGCGCTCACGAGGTCCGGGCCCGGTCTCGGTGCCATCCTCGTGGTCGGGCAGATGACGCCGCAGCTTCTCCGCCACGCCCTGCGGGCGGGCATCGACGACGCGATCGAGCTGGCCCATGCCGAGACCCAGCTCACCCCCGCCGTCGTCGAGCTGCTCTACAGGCTCGAGAACGAGCTCAGCACGGCAGGTGCGAGGGATGCGAGCGCGCGCCAGGCCGAGGGGTCGTGGGTCACGAGCGTGTTCTCCCCGAAGGGGGGCGTCGGCAAGTCGGTCGTCGCGGTCAACCTGGCGGCGGCGCTCGCCCGCCGGTCAGCGACGTCGGTCGTCGTCCTCGACCTCGACCTGCAGTTCGGCGACATCGGTGTGATGCTCCGGCTCCAACCCGTGCACACCGTGAGCGACGCCGTGTCGGCCGGCCCCTTGCTCGACGAGTCGCTTTTCCGGAGCTTCCTCGCCTGCCACGAGCGCAGCGGGGTCCACGTGCTCGCCGCCCCGACGTCGCCGTCGGAAGGAGACCAGGTGAGTGCCGACTCGATGCTCCACGTG
>JAJYGM010000623.1 GCA_021785095.1 Actinomycetes bacterium | reverse complement strand
TATCTGATCGGCCTCGGGGCCGCGCTGATCGGCAACAGCGTCATGTCCCTCGTGGCGGGGATCTCGGTCAAGTCCCTCACCCGAGCAGCAGCGAGGCCAGGCTCGTGTCGGTGTGCATCTATGCACCCTCCCTCGCCAGCCCCCTCGCCGGCGTGCTGGCCGACCGGGTCCGCCGGCGACGGCTGCTTCTCGGCCTGAACACCTTCTCCGCCGTGGTGCTGCTGGCGCTCCTGGCGGTGAGGGGGCGGGCCGGGCTGTGGATCATCTTCGTCGTCATGACCTGGTACGGCATGGAGCTCACCATCTCGGGCCCCGCCGAGAACGGCCTGTTCGTCGAGATGCTGCCGGCCGAGCTCCGTCGGCGCCTCAACGACTGGAACCTCGGGCTGCAAGAGACCGGCCGGCTCGTCGCTCCTCTTGTCGGAGCCGGGCTGTTCGCCCTCGTCGGAGGCGGCAGCGTGGCGCTCTCGACGCCGGCACGTTCGCCCTCGCGGCGGTCATGATCCGGCGGCTCCGCCTCGACGAGGCGAGGTAGTCGCCGGGGCCGCCCCGCTGGCGATCGGAGGTCGTGGCCGGCTTCGGCCCCATCCTCGAGACGCCGGAGCTTCGTCGGATCCTGCTCGCCGGAGCCGTGGTGATCGGGTCTCCGGCGTGGGCGTCGCCGCCCAGTACAGCCTCGTGCAGGCGCTCGGCGAACCGCCGAGCTTCCTCGGCGTGCTGAACGCGGCCCTCGGTGCCGGCTCCATCGTCGCCAGCCTGACGAGCAGCCCGGTGGTCCGGCGCATCGGAGAGGTGGCCCGCCGTCCTCGGCACGCCAACTTCGCTCTCGGGAACCTGCTCCGGGCGAGCGGCCGGCTGCCGGCCGCCGTCGTCGTCGGGTCGCTCGTTCTCGGCTTCGGCCTTCCGTGGGTCTTCCTCGCCGTTGTGGACGTGGCGCAGCGCACAACCCCCGTCGGACTGCAGGGCCGGGTCTCGGCCGCCGTCCTCCTCGCCCTGTTCGGGCCGCAGGCGCCGCTCCAGGCGGTCGGTTCGGCGGCCATCTCCGAGACGAGCTACTCGGTCGTGTACGTGGCGTCGGCGACTGCCGCGCTGCTCGGCGGTGCCTGGCTCGCACGCGGTCTCGTGCGACGTCCCCGGCTCGAGCGACGAGCTCCCTCGCCTCGTCGGGGTCGGCAAGCACAAGAGGGCCGCTGGCGCTCTCGGCCGTCAGCACCCCGAGCAGTCACACGCCCCGGAGCGCCCGCTCGCCGCACCGCTCCTTGCTCTCGTACGCCCCCGGAGCGGGGATGCGGCTCGCTCGTCGTCCTGGGTCGCCCGCTCGGTCGAGGCCCGACTCGGGCGGCGCGCTCTCTCAGGATGGCGGGCGCGTCTCGGGCGGGCCGCCGGCCCGCCCGCTGTTGTGGTGGCGCACCTGCCAGCCGGCCGACGAGGTCCGGCGGGGCTCACGGAAGATGCAGCCGTCGGGGCAGGAGAACGGCAGGGTGCCGTTCGCCCCGAGCCGGCAACGCTCGACTCGGTCCGCGCGGCTCACCGTCTGGGCCACGTAGTGGCTGCAGTCGTCGTAGACGGCCATGCGCCATGATCGCGCACCGGGGCGACCCGGCACCGGCAGGCGGCTCGTGCGTGGTCACGAGCCGCCGCCCTGCTCCGGGCGGCCGATCCGGTGCACCACCGAGTGCACTCCCCTGAGGCGATGGACGGGCCCGAGCTGCCCGAGGTGGGTGATGCCGAGGAGACCCGAGGAGCCCTGGACGCTCGCCTCTTCGAAGATCCGCCTCGGTGCCCAGAAGTACCACCACTCGGTGCCGAAGGCGCTCCCCGACTCCGAGATGCGGACGACGACGACCGAGAAGTTGGAGGGCAGATTCGGCGGAACGGTGCTCCACGGCACCTTGGCCCGCAGCTGCCCCGCCGTGAGGCCCACCCAGTCGACCGCGAGCGATCCGTTGATCGGCTCGAACGGGACGAGGGCGGAGCGAAGGTCCGTCCGGACCGCCGGCGGCAGCGACCCCGGCACGCCCGTGTACCGACCCAGGGCGGCGGAGGCGTATCGGGGCCGTGCCAGCTGCTCCCGGTGCACCGTCCCGAGCTCTTCGAGCACGGCGAGCGGGACCGCCGGAAAGCCGGACGTCTCCCCACCTGGCGGGCTCCCCCCGGGCGGGGCGCTGAGCCGCCGGACCTGCGAGAAGGGCACCCAGGCGAAGAGCATCGAGTCGAAGCGGGACGATCTCGTCGAGGGGAGCCCGTAGAAGCGCCCCGTCGCCTGCGCCACCCACTCGGTCAGCCCGGCAGGAAGGCGCGACTGGCTGGGCATGTGGTACGGCGTCAGCCACCGGTCGATCTTGGAGGCCGTCGTCCTCACCCAGAGCACGGGGGCCGACGGATAGGGATCTCCATTGCTCCCGGTCTGGACGGCGATCTCGTCGTAGAGCGCGGAGGGCATGGGAGCCTCGGTGAGCCCGCCGAGCGGCACGTCCGGTTGCGGCGAGCCGGAACGGGAGGCCCCGACGGCCACCCCGACGGCGAGGCCGGCGAGCAGGAGGACGACGGCAGCGGCGCGGACGAGGGGGCGCCCGGGCGGCAGCCGGCGAGGGACCGCCGGCGCCTCGTCGACGTGCCGACGGACGAGGAGGGCGACCCGGGCGAGGTCCGCCTCGGGTGCCGCCAGCACCTCCGGCGGCTCATGGTCGCTGTCGAGCCACCGGTCGAGCGCCTCTTCGTGGTGACGGCGTCCAGGCTCTCTCATCGTCGCTCTCCCGCGTGATCGGTCCATCCTCGGCCAACCAGCTCGGACCGGAGTCGCACGAGGGCCCGGTGCTGGATCTGGCGGATGTCGGCTGGGTTCCTTCCGAGCAGGTCGGCCACCTCGGCGGCAGGGCGGCCCTCGACGACGCGGAAGAACAGCACCTGGCGGAACAGAGGGCTCAGGCGGGCGAAGGCGGCCCGGACGAGGTCCCCCTCGACGAGCGCCACGAGCTGCTCCTCCACCGAGGGGGCCTCGCCCGGCGCCTCGGCCGGCACCGTGATCCGGGAGCGACGCCACCGGTCGCGCACGAGGTTCCGCGCGATGGACCGGCGCCAACGGCCGAGTCCGGC
>JAJYGM010000567.1 GCA_021785095.1 Actinomycetes bacterium | reverse complement strand
CCGGCTGATCGGCGAGCGCCACCCAGGGGTGATCGTGATCGTGCTGAGTGCCTACGACGATCCCGACTACGTGCGCGCCGCTGTCGCCGCCGGAGTCGCCGGCTACCTGCTGAAGACCACGCCAGGACGGGCCCTGGTGGAGGCCATCGATCGCATCTGTGCCGGAGCCAGGCTCCTGGACCCGTCGCTGCGCGCCGGGTTCGACGCTCCGGGTGGGACGGGCGAGGTGCCACCGTCCCCCCTCACCGCCCGCGAGCGGGACGTCGTCGCCCTCGCCGCCCAGGGCCTGGCCAACAAGGCGATCGCTCGCGAGCTGGGGATCAGCCCCCGCACAGTCGAGGGGCACCTGAACCACGTCTTCGACAAGCTCGGCACGACGTCGCGCACCGAGCTCGTCCGCCTGGCCCTCACCACCGGTCTGGTGGGCGGCGAGCCGACCGGACCACGGTGACCGCACCGCCACCGGGCACATCCGATCCACCCGGACACGCCATCGTGGGCGCGCCATGGCGCCACTCGGCCTTCTGGCTGCTGCAACTCGTCGTCCTGGCGCTGTTCCTCGTCCGGCTCGCGACCGTCGTGGCGTTCCACCTCCAGGCAGGGAGCGTCGCCACCGAGTACACGGTCGCTCCTCTCTTCCTCGTACCTGTCGTCTACGCCGCGCTCAGCTTCGGCTTCGTCGGCGCGCTGATCACCTCCGGCACCGTCGCCGTCATGTCGCTCCCCCAGATCGTCCTCGCTGCCACAGGGGGCGAGCGCGCCAGTGCCGCCGTGCAGGTGGCGCAGGTGGCGATCCTCGCCGCGACGGCAGCGTTGGTCGGGCAGTGGGTCACCTCCGAACGGCGAGCACGCCTCATCGCCGAGAGCGCACGTGAGGACCACGAGCGAACCGAGCACCTCTACCGCGAGCTCTTCACGTCGAACCTCTCGCCGATCCTGATCGTCGACCTCGAAGGTCGGGTGGTGGACATGAACCCGGCCGCCCACCGGCTCTTCGATGCCGGCCGGACCGAGCTCCCCGACGGCGCACTCCCCCGGATCGTCGATATCGTGGGCCCGGAGGCGGCCCGGGTCGTCTTGACCGAGCTGGTCTCACCGGCGAGCGACGCCGGTGGAGCTCGTGAGTCGAGCGGCGATCCGGTGGTCGTCCCCACCGACGCCGGTCCGCTCGTGCTCCGACCCACGGCGACGCGGCTGCGGCGAGCCGGCATCGACCAGGGTCTCCAGGTGGTCTTCTCGGACGTCACCGCCGAGACGTTGCGGCGCCAGCGCACCGAGGCTTACGCGGCGTATGTGCTCGAAGGGCTCGAGGACGAGCGACGGCACATCGCCCAGGAACTGCACGACGGACCGGTCCAGGCGCTCATCCACCTGTGCCGCCAGATCGACGCCGCCGGGTATGACGGCCCGGGAACGGCGCCGGTCGGGCGGGCGAGACCGGCGGGCGAGACCGGGAGGCCAGGGACCATGGCCGAGCTGCGGGAGATCGCCGAGTCGACGGTCGCCGAGCTGCGGGGGATCGCCCGGGGCCTGCGGCCGCCCGTTCTCGACGACCTCGGCCTCGCCGCGTCCATCCGGCAGTTGGTGTCGGACGCATCGGACCGGAGCGGTGTGATCGGCACGTTCACGGTCAGGGGAGGCGAGAGGCGGCTGCCCCCGGGGGTCGAACTGACCTTGTTCAGGATCACCCAGGAGGCCGTGTCCAACATCGAACACCATGCGCACGCGACGACGTTCGATGTGGAGCTCGACCTGTCCGGGACCGAACTGCGACTGGCCATCCGAGACGACGGTGTCGGCTTCAGCCCTGGAGATGCCGGTCGCCGAACCGGTGACGCGTCGATGGGCCTGGCGGGGATGTCGGAACGGGCCCGCCTCATCGGTGGGACCTTCGAGGTCGAATCGAGACCGACCCACGGCTGCATCATCCGCGTCCGGAAAACACTGGAACATACTGACCACGACCACTCATAGTCGCATTCACGCCAGGGGGCGCGACGATGCCCAATCCTGGTGACCAGGGAGATCGCGCATTGTCACCGAACCGACACGCACATCGGGCCGGCGGCCGTCGATGACGTGGGAGAGTGGACGCATGGATCCGTTGGTCATCGAGTCGTGCCACAGCACGTGGATCATCGACGAGGAGCACGGCCGATTCCGTCGCGTACTGAAGGGTGTGGCACCTGCCGGCTCGCCGACGTCTACGGAGTGGCGGCCGTGCTTCGGAGTGGAGATCGACCCGAGCTCCGAATCCTTCGTCGTCCTGCTCAACGCCGAAGGGACCCGCCTGCTCCGCAGTTGGCGGCATGTCGAGCACTGCGCCCAGTGCGGCGGCGAGGCCACCTCGGAGCTGACCCTCGAGGAGTTGCGAGCGGCCGCGCTCGGTTGAGCGTGGTTCCCCGATCGAGCGGCCGTCAGCGACATTCCGCGGGTGTCACCCGCGACCTGCAGGGCACGTGCTTCGGCATGCAGATGCGCCCGGACCCGGCGAGATCCGCCAGCCGACCGTTGGCCGCCACTGGTGCATCCAGATGCGACCGGGAGAGATCATCCACGCGGATGCGACCGGGCGAGAACGTCCACAGGTCCACGATCCGGCAGATTCTCCTTTTCAGTTCGCAGAGCATTCGATTACACTGCGTCGACGTACTTGCACGGGGAGTGACCGGGAGATGACGCCGAGGTCTGCACACATGATCCGACCAGCGGTCAACGTGCTGGGGAGTCGGACGGATCGAACGGGGGGAGCCGCACATGACCACTGAGGGTCATTACCAGCAGGGTGGTGGGGCAACTCCCGGCACCCAGTCAGTCGCCCAACTGCAGGCCGAGTTGGCTGCCGTACGAAGTTCGCAGCAGGCGCTCACTGCCCGGCTCGAGGAGCTGACCCGCCAGCTGGCGACGGCGTCGGCACCGCCGCAACCGCCGTCTGCCGCTCCCGCTGCGGCACCTCCGGCGCCCCCAGCCGCCCCCAGCCCACCGCCGAATCCCCTGGACAGCCTGCTCGGCGAAGAGTTCGGGCGCGCACCGTCAACGCCAGCACCACCGTACCCGGCTCCTCCAGCGCAGCCGTCATTCCCGGCACCCCAGGCGAG
>JAJYGM010000421.1 GCA_021785095.1 Actinomycetes bacterium | reverse complement strand
ACGAAGCTCGGCTGACCTCCCTCGGCGCGGTCCGTGCCGGGGAGGTGACGGTGCCAGGGTCGGAGGGGGTGTCCTGTTCTTCTCGGTTGGTCTCGCCGGCACGGAGGCCTTCCTCCTCGACCGCCTTGCCGCCCGTGCCGGCGAGGCGGGTCCGTGACCGCAGGACCGGGAGACAGCCACCTGGAGGGACGCGACGATGGGCTGGTGGCGGAGCCCGGCATGCTCGTGCTGAACATCGACTACGACCAGGCAGTCAGCGACCTCGTTGCATGCGGGTGGGCGCGGGCACCGCACGCCCTCGCGGGCAGCGCTGTCGACCTCCTGGCAGAGGACAGCGGCCGGACCTGGAGGCTCGCCGGCAACGAGGGCATCGTCCGCCAGCACGTCATCAGCTCCTACACCCCCTACGCCGAGGCGCGGCCGGCTGTCCGAACCGTTGGAGACCAGCTCATCGCCGGCCTCTCCGCAGCCGCAACCGAGCAGGCACGGCCGTCACTGCCTGCCTTCGACGAAACCACGTGGGGCCGCTGCCCAGCCGGGACCGGCCACATCACTGCCCATCGCGACCCCAGCGCCTACGGCGGGATCATCGCCGTGTTCACACTGGCTGGTGAGGCGGCCTTCCGCGCCTGGAGCGGCGACGGGCAAGCGAGCGAGTGGCAGACCGGCCCTGGGCAGCTCGTCGTGCTACGCGGCGTGGGCTGGCCCGAGCCCGACAGCCAATGCCCCCTGCACGAGGTCGATCCTCCGGTCATCGGCGAGCGGGGGATCATGACGCTGCGGCACAACCTCGGCGGAGCGGGAGCTGGGTACACCGTCTGACTGCGCCGTGAGCCATCGCCGTCGAGGATCCTGTTGTGGGACTTCGTGCTCCAGCGGACGGCGAGCGCAGCGGAGATGACGCCGGCGACAGTCGCCGGGCCCTCGAGCTGCGGCAGGTGCGCCATGCCGGCGAGCACCCGATGCCGCCCGTTGGGTAGCCGCTCGGCCAGGTCTCGATGCGGTTCTCCTCGTCGAGGTCGCCGGCCTCGCCGGCTTGATCGATGAGCCGATCGAAGCGGGTGGCATCAGCGTCGAGCTCGGGGACTGGAGCCGCTCACCGCCGGACTGCACATGATTCCGCCCCGGGCCGGGACCCGACCGCCGCGCACCGAACGATCGAGCTGCGGCACCGGGGCCGAGCGGGTGGAAGTCGCGTGTGACGGTGGGCGCGGGAGAACCGGCACGGCGCTCGCCTGCATCGCTGTGCTCGACGGTGTCTCGCCGGGGCGAGCAGTGGCCTTCGTTCGGGAGGGCTACGACCGGCGAGCGGTCGAGACACCCTGGCAGCGGCGCTACGTCCATCGCTTCTCCGCGACCTGAGTAAGCCCCGCAGCCCGATCGTTCGCCGGCTCTCCCCTCGGCAACGAAGGCGAGCTGCCGGACCGCACTGCGCCCCGGCAGGACCCGAGAGGCTTGTCGAGATCAGCCTCGCTCCCGACGAGCGCGTGGGGGGGCCGGGAGCGATCACCGCCAACGGGTGTGCGGTGGACTTCCACGCCCTACTGCCCGGCGTGGAGGAGTCGCGGATGATCCACGCTCGGACCCCCCCGCTCGACCGTGCTGGATCTCGGCTGTGGCACCGGCCGCATCGCGGAGCCGCCGCCTCCGCTCGGCCATCGAGTCACCCTGGTCGACCACGCACCCGAGCCGTTGGCTCGCCTGCAGCACGCCGAGGCGACCTGCTTGCAATCTGCTCGGGCATCGAGGATCTGCGGTTGGACCGACACTTCGACGTGGTCTCACTCGTCAGCAATCTCCTCGATCACCCTGACCGACAGGCCCGCGAGAGGTTCCTCGGCACCGCGGCCTGGCACCTCGCCGGTGACGGACGGCTGCTCGTCCGGTGGGAAACGCCTGGGTTCTTCACGAGCTGGGTGGTCGGCGAAACCTACTCGTGGACTTTTGGCGACGTGGTGACCGAGCCTGCTGTCCACGGCTTCGACAGAGATCTGCTCACCGCAACTATCTCCTGCACCGTGGGAGCTGACCGCTGGTCGCACCACTTCACCACCCGCCGGCTCGACCTCCCCACCGTGAACCGGGCACTCCGCGAGGTCGGCCTCGCCCTGCACGAACAGTTCGGGCCCGGGGACGCGTGGATCGAGGCCGCCCCGAGTGGATCGCAAGTCGCGGGTTGGCTACCGGGGCCGTCCGAGAGCCGTTCCAGCTCGCAGCGGCGCGGTACGGCCTACGTGATCCTCAACAGCCTGCGCGGAAGGCGGCCACCCCCGCAAGAGTGGCGCATCGGAGGAGTTGCTCGCCGAGGCCGGCGTTGTTCCGCCGGTGCTCGTTGGCCTGCAGGGGCGGAGCGAACGATGCGAACGATTGGCAGACCTCCGCTTCGACCAGCGCCAGCGCGCTGCCCGGCAGCCCGGCAGCCCGCCACCCCGGGGGAAAGGTGCCGGTGCCCGCGACGTGGCAGTCGCCGGCGAGGCCCTGGCCGGCCACCGCCACAGTGGTCGTGACGGCGCGAGCGGGCTGGCCCGCAGCAGGGGCGGCCCAGAGGCTTTCGACCCGGCCCTGCCGGCGGGTCGTCGACGGGGTCGCCAGTCCTGCCAGCGCCACGTCGCCAGGGACGAGGAGGAGGCCGGCGGTGATCGCCCAGTCCCCTGTGCTCGTCACCCCTCCGGGGTCGAAGACGACCCCGGAGGGAACGCCGTACATGACAGCCGATCGGCGCTCCGGTTGCCCGGCGGGCTGCACCTCGGCCAGCCACGGTCCGCATCAGGAGAACGAGGCGGGGTCGGCGATCCGAGCCAGGCCGAGGCCCATGTCTCCCAGCAAGCGCGACAGCGCCCAGCTCGTCGCCGGGTCCTCGCCAGCCTTCGCCACCGCCACCGCGGCCGGTGGGAGCTCCAGGATCGTGGCGACACAGGCGGCGAAAGTCGTTGCCTCGGGCCACCGTCGGACCGCGTCGAGGTCAACCTCTCTCATCGCATGACCTTCCCACGTCGGCGTCACGCTGCCCGGAACTCACCGCCGAGCCGTAGCCAGCTCCGCCACCGGGAGAGTCCGCCTACGACGCCAGGTAGTGCTCCAGCGCGTCTCGCACGAGGTGGGAGACGCTGCGGTGCTCATCTTCAGCCCGCTGGAGCAGTCTGCTGCGAAGCTCGTCCGGCACGCTGAGGCGAAGTTGAGGCGATCGGACACCCGAGCGCGACAGTGAGGGACGCCCCCGCCCGGCACGCTCCAGGATCTCGACGGCCAACTCCTCTGCCTTGGCTTCGGTGAGCCGAGTGCCGTCGGCCAGGCGAACGTCGTGGTTGTCGAGGTCGATCGTGCCTCGGTCTCTCACCTTCTCGCCGTGGATCCGTGCCGACTCGGTCATGGAGCTCCTCCTCTCAGCGCGGTTGGCATGACATGGATGACCAGGTACAACCCCGGCAGGACGACAGCGACGACTTCCAACTCCAGGCCCCGATCGTCGAGCCCGACCCAGAGAAGCCCCTCGCTGCCGTCAGCGGTCGTGATCGCGGTGGGCTCGACGGTGTTGATGACATGGCGAGCGTGAGCCCGGCCGATCCGGTGCCTGCGGCTCGACTGCGTCCAGGCCAACTCCACGCCGCCACATTGTAGGACCGAGAAATGCTGAGTACAACCCCACGGAACATGTCACGGTGACGATCGGCCACGCCACAGCCGCAACCGTCCGGATCCTTCCTCGGAGGAGGGCTCCGACGCGTCGGAGCAGGAACGTTGGACGGCGAAGCCCCCAGGCTCCGACGTGGCGACCGTCCGGTCTCCGAAGCTCCGGCGTTTCCGTCACCCAGCGGACCGTACCGAGCGGGACCGCAGTGTTCACCGCCCGCGAACTGCATCCCGGGGCCGCACGAACCGCCCGGCGATATCGTAGCGCCGACCGGGGGAGCTCGGGGGGTTGTCCGAGGGCGCTCGCCCCTCCGGAGCGCTCTCGCTACGAGGAGGGGTCGACCAGAGCAGCCTGCTCCCAGGTCAGCCGCCACGTCGTTGCGTCGGTCTCTGCCGCAGCGACCCGCCCCGCGGCGGCGAGCAGCTCGGCCGACGGATCGACCCCGGTCACCTGGTAGCCGGCGGCCGCGAGCCGGATGGCCTGGGTGCCCTGACCGCAGCCGATGTCGACCGCCCGGACCGTCCGGCCGCGGTCGGCGGGCGGGAGATGGCGGCGGAGCTGGCGGGCGACGAGCTCTTGGCGGACCTCCCGGGTCAGGGCTCCTCCAGGTCGCCCGGCGACGGCCCCGAGCAGGCGGGCAAGATCCGCCTGGCCTCCGCCCGGGTCGCGCCACACCTGGGCGACCACGACGCCGGTGGTGCGTCGCTCCAGTCCAGCGATCCGAGCCACGCGGAGTCGCGCCACCATCGCTCGATCTCCGCGATCCACGGCCACGAACGCGCCGGCATCGAGCACGAGCGCGCTCACGCCAGCCTGACACACAGGGCGATGGGTCGGCGAAGATGAGCGCGGTCGGGAGCTGGAGATCATCGCCATGGAACGGCCGGACTGTCGCCTCGTGATCCACGTGATGCCCACGCACTACCGGAGGACCAGATGACTTCTCGCAAGCCAACCACCCGAAGCGACCCTGACATCGACCTCGGCACCGAGGACATTCGGCTCCCCGACGGGAGCCGCCTGACCGAAGCCAAGGTCGACGAGATCGTTGACCGGGTCCACCGCCGTCACCCCGGCCGGCCCTCGGTCAGCGGCGAGCGGGAGCGGACCCCGGTCATGACCGTGCGCGTGTCTCGTGCTGCCCGCGCCGCGCTCGAGGAGATCGCGTCAGCGCAGGGCTGCAGACTCGCCGACGTCAGCCGTGAGGCACTCGACGAGTACATCCGGCGGCACGCCAGTTGATCGTCGCAGACGGCTCCCCATCGGACATGAACCAGCGTTCGGTCGGCCGAGATCGGTGGCGTGCGGACCCAGCTCGCCGACGGGGGAGACGTGGCTCGCGAACAGGCGGAGGGGCGCGACCGGCCACGGCGCCGGTCAGGAGGCGCCGCCGCCCCAGGTCAGACAGACGACCGGCTCCTCGGCCGGAGGCGAGGCGGCCAGGAACGCCGCGACGTCCGCGTCCGCGGACGGGGGGAGGCAGAGTCGCCGACGGGTGAATGCAGCGCGAGCAGCGGGGTCGAGCGCGCCCCCTCGCTCGGGGCGCCGGAACCGCTCGACCGTCGGCTCGAGCCCGGCAGCGGTGAGGAGTGCAACGGCGTCCTCCACCGTCGGGCCGTCCGGGCGGTCGATGCCCCAGAAGTGTCGCCAGAGCGGCGCCATCGGTGCCAGGGGATGCCGGGCGGTGAGCTCGACCACGACACGGTCGCGCGCGTGGGCGGTGAGGGCCTGCACGAAGGGCAGGAGCCTGGCCACGTTGTAGAAGACGTGGTGGCAGACGACGACGTCGGCGACGGGGGCGAGCGCCTCGACATCCGGCCAGCGGCCCTCGACGACAACGGGCTCGATCCTCCGCTCGCCAGCGGTCTCCCGGAGCCGCGCCAGCATCTCCGGGGATTCGTCGACCGCTGCGAGCGACGTTGCCGGCGGGACGAGCGCGAGCCCCGCCGCCCCCCCGCCGGCCCCGACGTCGAGCACCGCCCCGCCATTGCGAAGGCCCGCTGCCGCCGCCCGTCGCGACGGGGTGTCCGGAGGCACCGCAGGGGGAACGAAGAGGCCCGGAGGGAGCCGGTAGGGGGACTCCGGTGCCCGGGCGAGGATCTCGTCGGGGATCTTCCACGAAGCGAGCGCATCCGCCCAGCGGGCCGCGGCCGACTCGAGGGGGTCGTCCAGCGGGCTCGAAGGTGTTCCGGGCACCCCGGCAGCCTACGCGCGCCGAGCCCGTGCTGGCCGAGTGGCAGCCTTCGGAGGAGGTCGTGAGAGAGTAGGGCCCATGGAAGCAACGGAGGCATCCGGACGAACCGCACTCGGAGACGAACGGGAGCGAGTGGCCTGGGCCCCGGGCCGGGTCAACCTGATCGGGGAGCACACCGACTACAGCGGGGGCCTCTGCCTCCCGATGGCGATCCAGCTCGGAACGGAGGTCCGCCTGCTCCCGCTCGACGACGGCCTGCTCAGGCTCAGCTCGGAACTGGACCCGGAGCCACTGGAGCTGCGCCTCCCCCTCCCCCTCGACCCCGCAGCGATCCAGGACCTGCGACCGCACTGGGGCCGCTACGTGGCCGCGGTCGCCGCCTCGTTCGCCGTCCGCGCCGGCGGCGTCGGCCAGGTCCGCTCGACCCTCCCCGCCGGAGCGGGCCTCTCCTCGAGCGCCGCGCTGGAGGTGGCCGCTGCGCTCGCGCTCGGCGTCGAGACGGACCCCCGGTCGCTCGCGCTCGGCTGCCAACGCGCGGAAACGGCGGCGGTCGGGGTGCCGACCGGGATCATGGACCAGCTCGCGTCGGCGGCGGGTGTGCGGGGGGCCGCGCTCCTCCTCGACGCAGGGACGCTCGAGATCCGTCCGGTCGCGCTCCCCCCCGGCCTGGAGGTGGTCGTCGCCCACTCGGGGGTGGGGCGAACACTCGAAGGCTCCGCCTACGCCGATCGGCGTGCCGACGTGACCGCGGCCGAAGCGCTGATCGGCCCGCTCCGCGACGCGACGCTCGCAGCGGTCGAAGGGATCGACGATCCCGTGGTCCGGCGCCGTGCGCGCCACGTCGTGAGCGAGAACGAGCGGGTCCGCGCCATGTGCGAGGCCTTCGCCGGGGGCGACCTGGACCAGGCGGGTCGGCTGCTCGACGAGAGCCACGAGAGCCTCGCCTCTTCCTTCGAGGTCTCGACGGCAGCGCTCGACGCGCTGGCGGAGCGGCTCAGGCGCACGCCGGGTTGCTACGGCGCGCGCCTCACCGGTGCCGGGTTCGGCGGCTGCGTGGTGGCGTTCTCGAGCCCGGGCCTGCTCCGGCGTGCCGAAGCCGAGGGCCCGCTCCCCGGCCCGGCCTGGGTCGTCGAGGCGGCCGCCGGCGCCGCGCTCAAGCCAGTTTCGAGCCGATAGAGCCCGCCGCGCGGAGCGCCGTCCCGTCCGCTCCCGTCGTGACGAACGAAGCCGGGGGTCGGGCTGCCGCCTCGGCCACGAGATCGTCGAGCAGGGTGGTGAACGCCACGGCTGGGTCCACCCAGAGGTACTTGGCCATCGAGCCGGGGATGGTGTTGACCTCGTTCACGTAGAGCTCGCCGGCGTCGCTCGCCAGGAAGTCGACCCGCACGATGCCACGGAGCCCCGCGAGCGCGACGAGGTCGACGGCGATCGCGCGGATCCTCGTCGCGAGGTCGTCGGGGATCTTCGCCGGGAGCTCCCGAGGAGCCGAGATCATCCCCTCGCCGCCGGCATACTTGTCGGCGTAGGAGAGGATCTCGCCGCTGGCGTGGCGGCGCAGCGGCCGCTCGATCGCCGAGACGGCGACCTGCGGCCAGGTCCGCACGGCAACGTTCAGGTCGTAGAGGTCGCGTCGGTAGGGCTCGACCACCGCTCCGGCGGCGAGATGGGTGCTCGCAGCAACGAGCTGCGCGGCGGTCTCGGCGTCCTCGACGACCTCGATCCCGATCGACGAGCCCCCGAAGCGGGGCTTCACGATGAACGGTCCGGGGCCCGGAAGCGTCTGCCCGGGGAGGAGCACCCGCGGCAGGACCGGCATCCCCGCCGCCGATGCCAGCGAGCCGAACGCGAGCTTGTCCATGCCGAGGGAGGATGCCGCGGCGCTCGGACCGGTGTAGGCGATGCCCGCCAGGTCCAGGGCCCCTTGGAGACGCCCGTCCTCGCCCGGTCCCCCGTGGCAGCAGACGACCGCGACGTCGACACCGAGCGAGCGCTCCCGGGTGAGCCGCCCTGCGGGGACGACGAAGCCGCGTCCGGGCTCGGCGACGAGCGCGAGCGGCGCGGCACCGAGCGGCGGGCCGTCGACGAACGCGAGCGCCTCCGCGGTGGCCGGTACCTCGAAGAACCGGCCGGTCTTGGCCCAGTAGAGCGCGTGCAGCTCGCTCCCGCCGGCAGCCAGCTGTGCAGAGCTGCTGAGCGCCGCCGCGACCTGCAGCCCGGTGAGCACGCTGATGTCGTGCTCCGGCGACGGCCCCCCGAAGATCACCCCAAGCGTTGCCATCCGGCTCCTTCCGACGTGCTCCCCATGGTGCCCACATCCGCGACCGACCGCGCCAACCCTGCCGTGTCGAGTGCTCCCACGCGCACACGCCTGGGCGAGCAGCTTCGCGGAGATGCCGAGCTCGGCTCAGGGGTAGTGGTCGGGGAGGTCGTTCTCGTAGAGGATGGCGTCCCCGGCCACGAGGGTGCGTCGCGCCCAGGCGACGGCCTCCTCGCGGGTGGCCACGCAGTGGACCTGCGGCCGGCTCGACCCGCCGGCCTCACCGGCCCCACCGGCCCCACCGGCCCCACCACGCATTCGAGCTGCGTCAACCGACACCCCGCTGAGCTGCGTCCCCTCGGCGACAACGGCCCGGACGGCCTCCGCTGCGCCCTGGCCGGCACCCCCGCGCATCGGCCCCGGTCCAGCTCCTGGCGCACCCGCCCCCACGCCGTCCAGCAGGGCCCGGCGGTTGGTCCGGCCGACGATCACCACGTCCGTCGCCACGGCCGCGGCGAGGCGCCCGAGGCGCTCGTTCTCCTCGACCTGGAGCGGCCCCAGCTCGACCATCCCCGGCGTGACGAGCACCCGCCGCCCGCTCGGGCTCCCGACGGTCGCGAGGAGCTCGAGCGCGCGACGCGCGCCCGCCGGGTTGGAGTTGTAGGTGTCGTCGAGCACCTCGACGCCACTCGCCGCGCGGCTGACCTGGAGCCGGTGCGGGGCACCCGGAAGGTCTCCGAGCCGACGCAGGACGACCGGTCCCGGCACCCCGAGCTCGAGCGCGATCGCGATCGCGCAGGCGATGTTGGACGCCGCCCCGGGGAGTGCAGGCAGCACGGCCTCGAACGGCTCGATCACCGGCGGAGACCCTCTCGTGGAAGGCGCCGCCGCCGGTGCGGGCGACGACTGCGCCGGGGGCTGCGTCGCTCCGGAGGGCGATGGTCGCAGGGGCTGCTCCGCCCCCGGCGGCCGCACCCGGAGGCGCAGCCCGTCCGGACCGCTGCTCAACAGCACGTGGGCGTCGGGGTGGTCGTCTGCCTCGCCCGCCGCACAACGCCACACCCGCTTGCCGGCGTGCTCCACCGCATCTGCAACCGGCCGCAGCATCGGTGCGCCCACGTTGACGACCGCGACCTCGACGGCGTCGAGCAGCTCGGTCTTGGCCTGGACGATCCGCTCCACGGCGCGGAACCGCTCGAGGTGGACCGGCCCGACGGCGAGGAACGCCCCGATACGAGGGCGCGTCCAGGAGCACAGGGCGGCGATCTCCCCGACGCCGTAGGCGCCCATCTCCGCGACCAGCACCTCGGTCCCCGGCGCGAGGTGCTCGTTGACCGTCCGGGCGAGACCCATCGCGTTGTTGAAGCTCGCCGGGCTGGCGACCACCGATCGCGTCCCGGCGACCAGGTGGGCCACGTAGCCCTTGGTCGAGGTCTTGCCGTAGGAACCCGTGATCCCGACGACCTCCGGCCGGACGGCCTCGAGCCGCTGCTCGGCAGCCCGGATCCAGCGGCGACCCGCCGCGGCCTCTGCCGGGGCGAGCAACGCGAGCGCGGCGTCCACCAGGCACGGCACGGCGAGCACGTCCAGACCGGCCAGGGCCACGACAACGGCCGAGGGGGTACCGACCAGCGCGGCAACCACCAAGGGGATCACCTGCAGCACCGCCCAGACCGCCGCGCTGCGCCCGAGGCGGCCCGTCCAGCGAAGCGGCCCGGTCCTGCCTCGCAGCCCGAGCCCGACCGGCCCGACCGCCGCCCCGACGGCCGGCAGCGCGCCGAGGAGTGCGAGCCACCCCCCACCTGCTCCGGCGAGGGCACCACCGGCCACAAGGCCCGCGAGGGAGAGAGCCAGGAGGAGCTGGTTCTGCCTGGAGGAGCGCCACCAGCGCAGGGCGAAACGCGTGCAGGAGCCGGCGAGGTAGTGCTCCCGCTGGGCGACCCGCAGCCAGCGCACCCCGCCGAGCGCCGCTCCCACTGCGGCGAGGGCGACCACCAGGAGCGGGGCCGTCACGGCCGCAACCCGAGCACGGCAGAGCGGAGCGCATCCGGGCGCTCGAGGGGCACCATGTGGCCGACGCCGGCGCAGCACTCGAGGCGGGCGTCCGGGAGGAGCCCCACGGCCCGCTCGGCCACCTCGAGCGGCACGACGTCGTCGAGCGCGCCCCACACGAGCACGACGGGCAAGCGGAGTTGGGGGAACTGCCCGTCGTAGCGCTCGTTCACGAGCCGGACGAAGGTCGGGCGCAGCGCCGCCGGCGTGCCCCGCAGGTCCTCCGAGCCGTACTGCAGCCGTTTCGCCTCGAACCGCTCGTCGGAGAGCAGGCCACGGCGGTGCGCCCAGCGCGCCAAGCGGTAGCCCCGGGCCGGTCGGGGCGCGCCCCCCGCAGGTGGGAGGAGGGGAACCCCGGTGAGGACGAGGGCCGCGACGAGCTCGGAGAACCGCTCGGCGAGCTGGAGGGCGACCCTCCCGCCGAAGGAGTGCCCGAGCACGACGACCGGTCCACCCCGCTGCGCCGCCATCTCTTCGAGCACGGGGGCGATCGCCGCCGCGTAGTCCGCGGATCCCCAGGGCGACGGCGGGAGCGGGGATGCTCCGAAACCGGGCAGGTCGAGCGCAAGCGCGTCGAGCACGGGAGGTCCGGCGAGCACCCGGGCGAAGTCCGCGTGCGTGCGCCGCCACCCGTGCAGCGCGAGCAGCCAGGGCGCCTCGTCGCCGGTCGCGGCCCCGAAGACCGTCCCGCTGGCGAACGACCTCAGCACGGCGGGCTCGGCAGGACGGGTTCGTTCATGGGCATCGCACTCGGTGACGAGACGATAGCGGCGGGGTCGTCGCCCGGGGCGGGATCGTCCCCCGGGGCGGGGGCCGGAGTCAAGCGACTCGCCCCGCCTCTCCCCCACGCGGGTGCGGGCAGTCCCGAGCGCCACCCCCGTCACTAGCCTGCGGACGTGGACGTCGACCCGCTCCTCGAGGGCTGCACGCCCGCGCAGGTCGAAGCCATCACCAGTGAGGCTGCGCCCCTCGTCGTGATGGCTGGAGCGGGCTCGGGCAAGACCCGGGTCCTCACGAACCGCATCGCCTGGCAGGTTCGGGCCGGTCGCGCGGATCCCGGGCACGTGCTTGCCCTCACGTTCACGCGCAAAGCCGCCGGCGAGCTGCGGAGCCGCCTGGCCTCCCTCGGGCTGCCCTCGGGCGTGCATGCCGGGACCTTCCACGCGATCGCCTTCGCGGAGCTCCACCGGCGCTGGGCCGACACCGGGGCGACGGCGCCAACGCTGCTCGACCGCAAGGTCCCGCTCGTCGCCCGGGCGCTCGGCCGGGCCGGCCTCGGGGCGAAGGGGCGGGAGACCCTCGTCCTCGACGTGACCGGGGAGATCGAGTGGGCCAAGGCGCGCCTCGTCAGCCCTGCCCGTTACGCCGCCGAGGCGGCCGGCGCCGGTCGACGCCCGCCGCTCGACCCGGACGCTCTGGCCGTCGCCTACCGCGGCTACGAGGAGGAGAAGCGCCGGCAGCGCCTCGTCGACTTCGACGACCTCCTCCTCCTCACCGCCGAGGCGCTCGAGGCAGACGCCGACTACGCGGCAGCGACCCGGTGGCGGTGGCGCCACTTCTTCGTCGACGAGGCCCAGGACCTGAACCCCGCGCAGTGGCGCCTGCTCGGTGCCTGGCTCGGCGACCGGGACGACATCTGCCTCGTCGGGGACCTGAATCAGGCGATCTACGCCTGGAACGGCGCTGAGCCCACCCTGCTCCGGTCCTTCGCGACGCAGCGGGCGTCGCGCGCGACCATCGCCCTCAGGCAGAACTGGCGGAGCTCGCCCGAGATCCTCGCCGTAGCTGGAGCCGCGCTCGCCGACGAGACGCCTCCCCTCACCCCGATGCGACCCTCCACGGGCAAGCGCCCGAGCGTGACGGCGTACGCCGACGACGCGGCGGAGGCGCGGGGGGTGGCCGGGGCGCTGCAGCGCGCACACCGGGAGGGGCGCCCCTGGTCCGAGCTCGCCGTGCTCTCCCGCACGAACGCCCAGCTCCTCGCCTTCGAACGGCCGCTCCGGGCAGCGCGCATCCCCTATCACGTCGCCAAGGGAGCGGGGCTCCTCCAGCAACCGGAGGTGAGAGACGCACTGCGGCATCTCTCCCGAGCGGGACGGGGTCAGCGCGGACGGGAGTGGCTCGGCCTCCTCGAGGCGCAGCTCGCGACAGCCGGCGCGCCCGCGCCCGCGGGAGCCCAGGGCGTGCCGGGCGAGGACCGTACCCCGGGGGCGGACGAGCGCGAGTCGGCGGGGGACGAGCGAGGGCGGTTGGGGTACGAGCACGGGCGGGTGGCGGGCGAGCGCAGGGCGGCCGGGAACGGAGCGCTCACGGACGACGCCGCTGAGCGTCGGCTCAATCTCGAAGCACTCCTGCGTCTCGGCGAGGAGTTCGTGACCTCGGAACCTGGAGCCTCGCCGGCCGCGTTCGCAACCTGGCTCCGGGCGACACTGCGCAGTGAGGAGGGTGACGCGACCCGCGAGGGCGTCCAGCTCCTCACGTTCCACCGGGCGAAGGGCCTCGAATGGGACGTGGTGTTCCTCGTCGGGCTCGAGCAGGGGCTCGTCCCGGTCGCGGGTGCGACGACGCCGGCCGCAGAGGCCGAGGAGCGCCGACTGCTCTATGTCGCGACGACGCGCGCTCGTGAGGAGCTGCACCTCTCCTGGGCGGCGTCCCGGGAGATGGGCAGGCGCAGCGCGAACCGGCGACCGTCGCCGTACCTCGAAGAGATCGCCCTAACCCTCTCGCGTCTCGACGGCGGGTTCGCAAAGCCAACGGATCTGCGGGCCGAGCTCGCCCGGGCACGTCAGCGCCTCGACGGGACCAGCGGGCTCTCCGGCGGGCCTGGGCAGTACCCAGACGGCTCTCGCCGCTCTGCCTCGTCCCGGCGAGGGGGAACTGGGCCGACCGGGGGTGGTCGTCGCAGCGCCGGAGCTGGCCAGACTGGCCGTGTCAGCAGTGGAGGTCGGGCGGCCCGGCCTGGCGGGAGGTCGTCGGAAGGGCTGGCCGGGCTCCGCGGGAGCTCGGCGAGAGGGAGGGGAGACGCTGCGCTCGGAGGCGACACGGCTGACGTGAACCCGGAGCTCCTCGCTGCGCTCAAGGAGTGGCGGTCGGGCGCCGCTCGGGAAGCCGGCGTGCCTGCCTACGTGATCTTCCACGATGCGACCCTCGTCGCGCTCGCGACACGGAGACCCGAGACACCCGCCGCACTGCTGGACACGCCGGGAATCGGCACCACCAAGCTGGTGCGACACGGTCCGGCGCTCCTCGAGATCCTCGCTCGGTTTCGCGACACCGCTGCGGCGCGTCCCAGGCGGGGTGACGGCGTGGCGGGACCGTCGGCACCGAGCGTCGCGCCGCCAGCGGAGGGCTCGGTAGCGGGCACGGGCACGGGGGTTTCGGCGCCGGACGCGGCCAAGGGGGGTTCGGAGGCGAAGCAGCGACGCTAGGCGCCGGACCAGCGGGCTTGGGCGCCGGACCAGCGGAGGACGCGAAGTGCTCGCAAGGTGTTCCAGCGGCTCGGCCGCCCGTCGCCTTCCTCGAGGGAGAAGTGCACTGCGCCAGAGTGGGTGTTCTCCAGCAACCACCGACCGTCGGGCTGTCGCTTCTCCCGGACCCGCTCGAGCGCCTCCGCGACGCGCGGGTCCGGCTCATCGCCCCGCGAGCGGAAGTAGTCGAGCCCACGGAGCGCGTCGTAGTGCCACCACGGAGGGAAGGAGAAGGCCAGCCAGTCGTCATCGACGACCCCTCCGGTGGTAAGCCGTCGGAAGAGCCGCCGGGCGAGCAGGTACTCCTCACCGCGTCGGCACGCCCTCGCAACGGCTTCGTCTCCTCCGGTCGCGTCCTCGAAGGCTGCGAGTCCCTCGAGCACCCCGATCGTCGTGTGGAACGACGAGCGGATCGAACCGTTCTCCGCCTCGCAGTTCCAACCACCGTCCGCCAACTGCTCGCCGAGGAGCCGCTCGACGATGGCGTCGACCGGGACGCCGAAGTAGGCGCCGATCGCCACCACGCCGCCGTTGATGCAGGGCTCGACCTCGCCGTCGAAGAAGGCCTGCCCGTCGTGCTCCCAGCGGCAGTTTGCGCGGACGAGGTCGACCACCGCTCGCACACGCGGCGAGACCGGGTCGACGCCGAGCCAGCCGAGGAGCCGGAGGGTCGGATAGGTCGCCGTCCAGGGCTGGCCCTCCCCCTCGCCCCAGCGGAACCCGGCGGGAAAGCACGCACCGCCTGCCCACTGGCCGTCGGGGCCGGCGGCTGCGAGGAGTCGCGCACCCCAGCCCTCCGTCGCAACCCGAGCACGCTCGGCCGCGACCACCTCACGAGGTGCATCGAGGAGATCGCGCAGGGCCTGCCAACGGATTGCAGGGTCACCCCCGAGCAGCCAGGCCAGCACGTCGCGGTCGGTGTCCGCGTCCACGACGTGACGGTAGGCGGGCGGCCCCGGAGTCGTCAAGGGGCGGTCCCGCCGTGGCGAAGCGGACACGGGGGGCGGATGGCGGGGGTGGGGCCAGGCGTGGCCGGAGCTCGGCTCAGACCTCGAGATCCACCACCACGGGCGCGTGGTCGGAGGGCTGGTTCTCCTTCCCGCCCTTGCGGGCGTTCCGGTCGACGACCGCCCAACGAACCCGGTCCCGGAGACTCGCAGAGACGAGCACGAGGTCGATCCGCATGCCCCGGTGCTGGTGAAAGGCCCCGCCGCGGTAGTCCCACCAGCTGAACAGCCCGGACTGGTCGTAGAGGACGCGAAACGCGTCCACCAGCCCCTCCGCCTCGAGGGCGCGGATCGCCTCA
>JAJYGM010000758.1 GCA_021785095.1 Actinomycetes bacterium | reverse complement strand
GAGCTGGTTTGAGGCCCCGAAGTAGAGCCACAGGTTCCACCAGCTCCCGTTGAGCGCGAAGGCGATCGGGATCGCGAGGCCGATGACGGTCGCCACGTGTTTCTGGCCCAGGATCTCGAAGCGACCAACGCCAGCCATCTCGGCCGAGACGAGGCGCCAGAAGCGCGTCACGAGCGCCTGGACCGTCAGGGCGTAGATCACCAGCACCAGCCCGAAGAACGTGGCGAGGAGTCCGGTCCCCAGGAAGCCGAGCCATGGGCTGGTCAGGACGTGGGCACCATTCACCCATGCGCCGACGGAGCTCAGGCCAACGTCCTTGGGGGCCAGGACCATGTAGGCCGCCAGCGATGCGAGGGCGAGCAGCCCCTCGGTGAGCATCGCGCCCGCCCCGACCGGTCGCGCATCCGTCTCCACGTCGAGCTGCTTCGACGTGGAGCTGCTGCCGACCAGCGAATGCCAGCCGCTGATCGCGCCACATGCGATGGCCACGAACAGGATCGGCCAGATCGGCCCGATGTTGAGACTCGGATAGACGGTCTTGAAGGCATCCTGCTGAAGCGCCACGCCCGTGAACGGCGAGATCACCGCACTGATCAGGATCACGATGATCGCCACGATCGCCGGGAAGAAGGCAACGTAGTTGATGGGCTGGATGAACGTCGGCAGCGGCAGGACCGAACCCAGGTACAGGATGACCGCGGTCACGAGTGCCCAGAAGAAGAGCGTGTTGGCGCCCAGGAAGTCCTTTGCCACCTGGAGAGCGGGTACGTTCGTGGCGATCACGACCGACAGGGCCACTCCCACGAGGGCCAGAAGCGTCACCAGCCCGACATTCCAGCGCAGCCGGTAGAGCAGGCGACCAACCACCACCCCGGTGATCAGGACCCCGACGGTGGCCCAGAAGACGCCCGGGAAGATGTTGAAGAACGTGGCGATGAAGAACAGGAACGTGGCCGAGATGATGAGCAGGTACAGCATCACGAACCACAGCAGCGTCGTGCGGCCCGCGGAGCCCATGAACTCGTAGGTGATCGGTCCGAACGATCGGCCGTCGTTCCGGATGCTGACCATGATCGAGCCGTAGTCCTGGAGCCAGCCGATGAAGAAGTTGCCGACGATGATCCATAGGAGGGCCGGCAACCAGCCGTACTGCACAGCGATGAACGGCCCCAGGATTGGCCCCAGGGCGGCGACGGACTTGAACTGGTAGCCCCACAGGACGTAGCGGCTCACCGGGAAGTACTCGACGCCGTCGGTCAGCATGTGGGCGGGCGTCGTTCGCGCAGGATCCGGCGCCCAGACAGCGCGGTCGTACCAGCGCGAGTACCAGAGATAGGCAACTCCATACGCAACGAGGGCCGCGATGACAAAGAGTGCAGGTGTGTTCAACCGTGACTCCTTCCGATCGAGCCCGGTGTCACCATCAGCGGAAGCTCACTGCGTCGGCCGACGTGGGCCGACGTGGGCATGCCCGCCATGCGGTCCGGGCAAGAGGGGCCGAGGGCACGCACCGCGCCAGACGAAGAAGGGTGCTGCTCGCCGAATCGCCTGGGCGTCGATGGTTGGTCCGCGAGCCGGGACGACGTTCCAAGTGACCTACGGCACCTCCCTCTCTCGTGCCGGGTTCCGGAGCTTGCCGGAGCCGTCGTATGCTCTCCCGCAAGCGACCGTTGTCGAAGCGATCATAGGCGGAAATGCAAGCAGCGACAGACGAAAACGACACAACGACCATTTCGCCAGGCGCGCTGCGATGCACCGTGGCCGGCTGACAGCGCTCGATGGATCCCCTGACCCTGGCCGTCGTCGTCTTCGCGGTAATCCTCGCCGTTGGCTACTTCGCGGGCGGCGTGCTGAATCGGCGACGGGCGAGCCTCTGGGTGCGGGCGCTGCGTGACGGGTTCGGCGGGGCGCCGAGCGCGACGCTGAGCTGGCCCGCGCGCAACGCATTCCGTCTCGAGCTGGAGCGGCCGCTCCCGGGCGTGAAGCGGCTCGTTGTCCAAGGGCTCCTTGCCCCCCGAGAGACGCTCCTCGTTTGGGCAGTGTGGACGCTCCGGCGACGCGGTGATCTGCTCGACCTGGAGGCAGAACTTGACGCGCTGCCAGCCGACGTGGGGCTGATCTTCGATCCGAGTCACCGCCTTGGTCGCACCGCTCGGCAAGCGGCAACCGCTGCCGGCTACCGGGTGAGCGAGGCGGGAGCGGCCGGCCTGCGCGTCGCCTGGCGGAACGAGACAGGGCGCGCATTCATGGAGCGGCTGCTCCCGCTGGCAGGGCAGATCGGTGACGTGGTCGTGCTCGAAACCAAGGCCGCCCAGCCCCGGCTCACGCTCGTCCTCTCGCTGCGTGGTGCCCCGCAGGCGGCGGTGGTCCGCCTCTCACCCACGATGGCGAGGCTCGTCGCCGAGGCTGGCGGGAATCCGGAGCGTCAGCTCAAGCGTCACTGAGCCTGAGGGGAAGTCCGAGCACCGTGTCCGGGGAGACGCAGCCGCGCTGATCCGCAAGCACTTCGCGGGTCTCGGGGGCGGATAGGATCGTCAGGGCCCTCGCCTACTGTTGCCACGCGTTTCCTCGCGCGACGCGTGCCAGGACCATCGGATGCGCTCATCCCTCGTGCCAGCCGTGGTTGCGCCCGCAACCGCCCCACAGCCATGGAGCCCCAGGCGCGGATGATCTCCCTGGCGGCCCAGACACGACGATGCGGGCGCCCCCTGGCGTCCGTTGGGTGGAGCGGTTCGAGGTCGTCGGGGAGCGGCGAGGATTGACCCACAACTGGGGCGACGAACGCTTCCTGGCGCGTTCCCTCCGGTGACCCGAATGAGATCTCGGAGGCGCCGCTCTCGTGGGGTCAGGGCCGGGCCGTGGCCGTTACGCGACGGCGGGCTCGCTCCGGCCGCCTCGTCCGACCCCTGGGGCAACCTGACCACCCGTCTCGCGTTAAGGGTCAGGCTGTTGACACCTTTATGGTTCATCTATATGATGTCACGTAAAGGGCGCATAATCGTCATGCGACAGGAATGTCGCAGCCCAGGGAGCCTGACATGGCCGGCCTCACCATCCACCAGATCGCGTCCGCCGCCCGGGGACGCCGCCAGTCGCTCGGGCTGAG
>JAJYGM010000486.1 GCA_021785095.1 Actinomycetes bacterium | reverse complement strand
CGTGCCTGCCGACGTCTCGTGGGGCGGCGGCGCAGCGCCCGCGTCGCCCCGGCCCATCCCGCCCGTGCCGCTGGTCCCACCCGAGACCATCGAGTCGGTTGCCAGGGTCTTCGGCTCCGGAGAACGGGTGGTCCTCCTCATCGGGGGAGCGGCGCTGCGCGAGCAGGGGCTCGAGGCTGCGGCGCGCATCGCACACGCCACCGGAGCGAAGCTCCTCGGCGAGACCTTCCCGGCCGTGCACGCCCGGGGCGGCGGGTTGCCCGATGTCGAGAAGCTCGCCTACTACGGCGAGACGGCCATGGACCAGCTCAGTGGCGCCCGGCACTTGGTGGTCGCCGGGGCTCGCGCGCCCGCGTCGTTCTTCGCGTACCCCGGCAAGCCGAGCGACCTCGTCCCAGACGGCACGACCCTCCACGAGCTCGCAGGACCGGCGCACGACGTGCCTGCCGCGCTCGACGCGCTGGCCGACACGCTCGGCGCCCACGCGCCGGCGCCGCGCAGTGCCGCGACCCGTCCACCCCGGCCATCGGGGCGCATCACCCCTGAGTCGATGGCCGCCGCCATCGGGCACACGTTGCCCGATGGTGCGATCGTGGTCGACGAGTCGGTGACGAGCGGGCTCTCGGTTCCTGCCGCCACGGCAGGGGGACCCCGTCACGACTGGCTCTCCCTCACCGGCGGCTCGATCGGCCAGGGCCTGCCGGCCGCGACGGGGGCGGCTGTCGCCGCGCCGGGACGGCGCGTGGTGTGCCTCGAAGCGGATGGCAGCGCCATGTACACCATCCAGGCGCTGTGGACCCAGGCCCGGGAGAGCCTGGACGTGACGACCGTCGTGCTCGTCAACCAGGCGTACGCGATCTTGCAGTTCGAGCTCGGGCGGGTCGGCACCAGCGAGGACGGCGACCGGGCACGGGCGATGCTCGACCTTCGCCACCCGTCGCTCGACGTCGTCGCGCTCGCTCGAGGCATGGGTGTCCCCGCAGAGCGCGCGCGCGATGCGGACGACCTCGTCTCGCTCCTCGAGCGCAGCTTCTCGGCGAACGGTCCGATGCTGATCGAGGCCCGATTGACCTGAGCCTCGCCCACGTCGGCTCACATTCGGCGCACCTGCTCGATCGCACTCACGTTCGGCGCACCTGTGCGATCGCACCCGCGTCAGTCGAGATCCACCACGACCACGGTGTGATCCGACGGCTTGTTCCCTTTCGGGCTCTTCTTGCGCGCGTCGCGGTCGATCACCGCGGAGACGGCACGCGCTGCAAGAGGCTGCGAGAGGAGCACGAGATCGATGCGCATGCCCATCCCCTTGTGGAAGCTCCCTGTCCGGTAGTCCCACCACGAGAAGATCCCACCGTCGGGATGGAACCGGCGGAAGGTGTCCTCGAGGCCCCAGTCCAGGATCTCCCGGAGTGCACGGCGCTCGGGTTCGCTCACGTGGGTCGCTCCGGCGAGCGCCGCAGGATCCCAGACGTCCCTGTCGTCAGGAGCGACGTTGAAGTCGCCGCAGACGGCGACGGCGTCGTCGGGGCTGTCGTGCTCGGCAAGGTACGCACGTAACCGAGCCAGCCAGTCGAGCTTGTTGCGGTAGTGCTCGCTGCCGAGGCTCCTGCCGTTGGGCACGTAGACGGAGTGCACGCGGATCCCCGCACAGGTGGCTGCCAGCATCCGGCAGCCCTGCGCGTCCACCTCCGAGCCGAGGCCGGCGAGCGGCTCTTCGAGGCCGACGCGGCTCACGATCGCCACGCCGTTCCACCGGCCGTCGCCGTGATGCGCCGAGTCGTAGCCGATCTCCGCGAACGCGTCGGAGGGGAACGCGCTGTCCGCGAGCTTGGTCTCCTGCAGGCACAAGATGTCTGGGGCGTTCGCCTCGACCCACTCGACGACGAGCGGGAGCCGCGCACCCAGGGAGTTCACGTTCCAGGTCGCGAGCCGCACCATGCTCAATCCCGGTCGACGAGCACGAAGAGCAGGTCGGCCTCGCAGGCGATCTTGCCGCCGACGTGCGCGTGCCCGTGACCCGAGCCCCCTCGCGCGGAGAGTCGGCCGACAGTGACCTCCAGCTCCAGGGTTTCTCCGGGCAGCACCTGTCGACGGAAGCGCGCCCGGTCCACTCCGCCGAAGAGCGGCAGCTTGCCGGTGAACCGCTCGTCTGCCAGCACCGCGATACCACCGAGCTGGGCGAGGGACTCGAGCATCAAGACGCCCGGAAGGGTGGGGCGGCCCGGAAAGTGGCCCGCGAAGAACTGCTCCTCGCCCGTCAGGTGCCAACGCCCCGACGCCGCGCGCCCGGGCTCCACCGACACGACCTCGCTCACGAAGAGGAACGGATCACGGTGCGGGAGCACGTCGGCGGGTCGCATCGTCACGACGCTACCAACCGACCACTTCGATCTTCGCCAGTCACCTTCCCGCAGCGCCGTGCGCACCGACGAGCTCGGGGAGCGCGAGCTCCGCGACGCGGCGCGGAGGGTCGAGGGCGACGAGCACGAACCGCCGCCGCTCTCCTCGCTTCAGGACCTCGCGCGCCTTGGTCGGCGGTGGGTTGCCCATCGCGGTCAAGGGGATGTACGCGTGCAGGGACCCGCCATCGGGAAGGTCGACATCGACCATCGCGCCGTGCGAGGTGTAGGAGACCACTTCGCCTTCGAGCTCGCTGTCGAGTGGGTACGTCGCGACGAACGTGATGAACGCGAGCGGCTCGTTGACCGCAGGCGGTGGTGATGGAGCCCGCCGCCGGCGGCGCCGACCCGCCTTCCCTTCCCGGTTCCTCTCCTCTCCCCCACCTTGCTCGCTGCTTCCTCCGTCGCCGGCGGGGCTGGGGCCGATCACCTCGACGAGCGCTTGACCGATGGCCTCCTGGACCGCCGGATCATGCGCGGCAGTGCTGCGCGCCGCTCTTGCCGCCGCTGTCGCTCCGTTCGCGGCGGCTGCAGCCAGCCCCTCCGAACCGGCCACTGCCGTCGGCTCGCCGCTCTCGAGTGCCAGTTCTTTCTTCGCCGGCGCCTTCTTCGCAGCCGGCGCCTTCTTGGCAGCCGGCGCCTTCTTGGCAGCCGGCGCCTTCTTGGCAGCGGGCGCCTTCTTGGCAGCGGGCGCCTTCTTGGCAGCGGGCG
>JAJYGM010000132.1 GCA_021785095.1 Actinomycetes bacterium | reverse complement strand
AGGCCCTTGCCATCCCGGGACCGTCCCGGGCCGAGACCAGTGCTCGGGACATCGTGGCCGCGGCCCGCCGAGTCTTCGCCGAGCGTGCGCAAGACCCCCTCGTACGGATGGCACAGCGCTGGGGCACAGGTGCGACACGCGAGCATGCGGCGTCGACGGAGATGCGTCGCCGGGCAGAGGCTCAGCAGTCCACCCGTGCGATGCACGGTGGGGACGAGGCCGCCAGAGTCGCCGTCGCCGCATTCGTCCACGCGGCGACCAGTGCGGATGTGACGGCGCGCTCGACCGCCGACGATGCCGGTGGCCAAGACCACGCCGGCCATGTCCTCCGTCCGACCAGTGGCCGCTCCTTTACGGCCGTGCCGGTCTCGGAGACTGCAGCCGCAGCGGAGCTGGCCTCCCGGCGTCCGGTGCCGTCTGCTCGTGCCGGTGCGGGCCGGCCCTCGCCTGGCGCGACGGCTGGCGCACGGGACGGTCACAAGAAGCGCCCGGATAGCGCAGTGGCGCACGCATCCGCCGGTCCGGAGCCGGAGCTTCAGACGCCACAGAGGGCGCACCGGGATCTTCCCACGGCACCCGTGAGCGACCACGCGGCGGATGACCGAAGAGCAGGAGACGCCCCTTCTGTTGCGGCCGCGGGCGGCAGTGGCGCCGGGAGTCCAACGCCTCCTGGCCGACACGAGGAGGCTGCTCTTGTCGCAGCGGACATGGCTTCGACCCACGTCGAAGACGCCGGAACAGGAGCGGCACGACGTACAAGCGGAGACGGGGCCCACGGGTCCGATCTCGACGCGGCGGGGCTCTCTCCGACACTCGTCGGAGCCCTCTGGGCGCTCAGTGTGGGCGCGGCACGCCTCGCTCGGCATCGCTTGGCCACATCGGCCGTGCGGGAGGCCTATGGGCGGCTCGCCGCCGCCTACCCTGATGTCGCAGCCGAGGTCGACGGCGCGCTTGGTGGGCGCGAAGCGGCCATCGCCGAGCTCGTGAGAGGCCCGAGGCGTCCCAGCCTCAGTGCAGCCGACCGCCAGGTCCTCGCGCGGCTCTCCCGGATGACGGCGCGCCTCGCCAGGGATTACGGCGAGACAGAAGCCGTGATGCTCGCCGTGTCGTTCGCGGCCGGAGACGGGGCTCCGGGCTGCAGCTCCGCCCTCCGCTCTTTCGGGGGTCCGGTTCATCTCGCTGTCGCCCTCATAGCTGCCCGCACGGCCACCTGCGGGCAGTCGCCCTCTTCAGGGTTCGCACCGGCCGCGGCGGCCACGCTGGGGCTCGGAAGCTCATCGGGGCCGTCGGTCGGCTTGTAGTGGAGTCACGAGAGTGGCATTGATAGCGTGTCGCCGTAACGCGCGAGCCCGTACGAAGGTCACGCGTCAGCCGGGCGCCGCACGTCCACGAGGGCGCATCTTCGCGGACGATTCGGCTACTCCCTATGTGTCCCTTCCGTCCCGCTTGCTGGTCTGTGGTGCCGACCCTACGAGTACCAGCCGACGAGGTCGACGATGAGATCCGTCGAGCCGCGGGCGTTATAGACATCGAAGGAACCCCCGGCGAGGGTCGCGACAACCATGTTGGCGACAGCGTCTCCCGCAGAGAAGTTGAGGTCGGACGCGACCGGAGGCGAGGCGTCACTTGGCGGGTAGACGGTGAAGTAGCCGCCGGTCGTCGCATCTGCAGAGGTGACATTGAGGACGGCCGCCGTCGCTCCAGGAGGCACGCCTTGAGCGCTTCCTGCGGCAACGTTGTCGGTTGTCGCCGCGAGAAGGGTCTTTCCCGTGCACTGGTTGGCGGGTTGTTGCGACCTCGTGTCGCAGATCCTCGACGGCGCAAAGGCCGGGGTGAACTCGGTGCCAGACGCCGTCGGGTCCGAGGAGTCGGTGAAGTACCCCGAGACGTCGACCGCGACGTTGGGGGTGCCGTTGCCCGAGAAGATCTCGATCGCCCCACCGGATCCCAGGGGCATCATGACCCGGTTGGGGACGATCTCCCCCGCCCGGTAGTTGACGTTCGACGCGTTCGGCTTGGAAGAGCCCGCGGGGTAGACGGTGAGGTAGCCGGGTGTTGGAGATGCGATCGCGGTGACGTTGACGACGACCGCGGCGACCCCCGTCGAGGGGACGCCCCCTTTGCCTGCCACCTGCACTGAGAGGCTCTTCCCTGCTTGTGGGGCCTTGCCCGTGCACTGGTTCGACGGTTGCCCACTTGGCCGCGTGTCGCAGATCCTCTGCGGGCTGAGGGCGTTGTAGAGGCCTGTGCCGGGGCTGGAGGGCGCCGCGTAGAAGCCTTCGACGTCGACGATGAGATCGACTCTGCCGGCGGCGTTGTAGACGTCGATCTCGCCGTCTTCGGGCAGCGCGACGGTGACCAGGTTCGGGACGTTTTCGCCTGCATTCACGTTGAGGCTCGATGCGAGGGGCCTCTGGCGACCGTCGGGGTAGACCGTGAGGTAGGTCGATGCGGTCGCGCCTACCGCGGTGACGTTGACGACGACGGCCGTCGCCCCTGTCTTTGGCACCCCCTCTTGCCCTGCGACGGCGACGACGTCGGTCGCAGCCGGCCCCAAGGTCTTTCCCGAGCACTGGTTGGCCGGCTGTCCCGACCTTGTGTCGCAAAGGCGCGCCGGGGGAAGAGCGGTGTAGACGCCTCGTGCCACGTAGGCGAAGAGGTCGGCAGCCGAGGTCGCAGAGGTCCCGAAGCCCGTCGTCACCGTCACGTCGACCGTTCCCGCGCCGGGAGGAGACGTCGCGGTGATCTGGGTCGCAGAGTCGACCGTGACGGCCGTCGCCGCTTGCGTACCGAAGGCGACGGTCGCACCCGCAGAAAACTTCGTGCCGGCGATCGTGACCTGCGCCCCTCCCTTCGGGGGCCCGGTCGAAGGCGCGACGCCGGTCACGGTCGGGGCCTCCTCAGCAGGAGAGAAGCTGCGGAGCGCGACCGGGCCGTTCGCGCTGCCCCCTCCCGCGTAGCAAACCCCAGAGGCCGGGCACGATACGCTCGCGATATCGCTGACGCTGGCGGGCGCGGCATCTTGGAACCAGGTCGTCCCGTCGGTCGTCTGGTAGATCGGGGTGGTGGTGGTTCCGTCCCCGCTTGACTGTGTCCATCCGACGAGGACGC
>JAJYGM010000198.1 GCA_021785095.1 Actinomycetes bacterium | reverse complement strand
TACCTCCTCGCGGAGGAGTTGGACCGTGACCCCTTCTCACTCCTGGCCTGGCGGGGGAGGGGGCGAGACGAGGTGCTCGGTGAGCTGCGGGAGTTGCGGCGGGAGGCTGCCGCTCCGGGACCGGGAGCCGGCGCCCGCGCGACCGGCGACGCGGCTGCTGGTGTGGCCGGGGGCGCGGCCGGAGGCGCGGCCGACTTCGTGCGGCGCTTCTGGGCGGCCGGGCCTGAGCTTGCCCAGGTTCGCGTCCGGCCCGAGCAGGCCCTGGCCCCCGCGGCGCTGCTGCGGCTCGCGCCACGGGGGACGATCAGCGTGCGCGGAAAAGACCTCGCGGACCTCCTCGAGCGCGACTATTGCGAGTTCACGGCCTCGGCGGCGGCGCGCGCCCGGCGCTGACATCGCGGTCCGAGGTGCAAGCCACCGATCGGGAATGCCGGAAGAGCTGTTCCACGTTTCGCTCGCAGACGTCGCCCGCGGATCGCCGCCGGGGGCTCTTTCGCTGATGCAGGCTCCGCGCGAAGCGCTGGACGGCACTCGCGCTCGAACAGTGGTACTCGAACCCAGCTGCCACGAGCCGAGACGTGTCCATGCCACGCCCGTATCGGAGCAACGCCTCCAGCTCTGGCGGGAAGTCGAAGATGCCGAGGAGGACGAGCGGGGCGGCCGCGAACGACGGGTGGATGGGAGGCAGTGGCAGGAGCCGAGTCCCGCAGATGGCGGCGACGTCGCTCCATGGCAGCCGCCCGTCGCCCGCGACGTTGTACGTGCCGGCGAGGCGGTGCTGGGTGACGAACTCGAGCGCGCGGACGACGTCGTCTTCCTCCACGAACTGCACGAGCGGGTCGAAGCCGAAGACGCTGGGGCACATCGGTCGGGACAGGTTCTTGCTGATCGACGTGACGATGTCGGAGCCGAGGGTGTCGGCGAACCGGAGGGTCGCGACGAGCATCGAGGGATTGTCCTCCGCGAAGTCGCGCACCATGCCCTCGGCTTCGACGAGCGAGCGCTCGACGACGGAGCGGGGAGCATGCGCGCGCGGCGTCTCCTCGGTGAACGTGGCAGGGTCCCGCTCGGTCGAGCCGTACACGAGGCTGGAGGACTTCACCACGACCTGGTGGACGGGGGAGCTGGGCGCACCGGCGGCAGCGAGCAGGTTCATCGTGCCGATGACGTTGACCTCGTGGATCGTGCGGGCGGGCGCTCCGGCCGAGTCCACGATCATGAACGTGTGGAGCACGGTGTCCACCTGCGTCGCGTGGACGATGCGGTTCAGGATCGAGTACGTCTGATCGGCGCGCACGAATTCGGCACGCTCGAAGGTGACGGCCGGCGCGCTCGTGCCAAGGCCGACGAGGACGTCGATCTCGGCGTCAGCTTCGAGCGCCTGGATCATCCTGCCCCCCCAGTACGTGTCCGCGCCGGTCACCAGCACGCGTCGGCCCATGGCGTACCGCTCCGCGTGTCGGTCAGCCGAACCAGATGCTGTGCCGGTGGCTCAACATGTCGTAGAGCGCGGCCTGCATCGTCTGGCGAATCCGCTCCGACTCTTCCATCACCTTGCTCTTCGGGTACCGGTCTTGGTCGACCTCGACGTCGAAGGTCACCGGCTCCAGCACCCGAAGCCTGAGCTTCGCGGGGAAGGGCACGATCGCGCCGATTGGACCCATGACGAGCACGTTGGCCGTCACAGGGAAGTACGGCATGCCGAGCGCGCGAGCGATCCGTGGCACCTGCCACAGGACAGGCATGGTCTCTTCGGACCCGACGATGGCGATCGGCACGACCGGGACTCCCGCGCGCATCGCGATCTCGACGAAGCCACCGCGGCCGAATCTCCGCAGCTGGTAGCGGTCGGAGTAGGGCTTGGATGGGCCCTTGGTGCCCTCGGGGAAGACGAGCGCGAGCTGACCCTGGTCGCGAAGGAGCCTGTACGCGTTGTCGGGGCGCGCGGAGACCCCGCCGGCGCGGCTCCACAACGTGCCGATGATCGGGATGCTGCGAAAGAAGTAGTCGGCGAGCCCGTAGACCGGGCGGCCGAGCTCAGTCTCGATGCCGTGCATGATCACCGGCGCGTCGTTGGGGATGGCACCGGCATGGTTGCCGACGAGGAGCGCTCCACCGGCGGCGGGGATCTTGTCGAGTCCCTCCCACTCGGTTCGGAACCACCGCGAGTACACGGGTCCGTAGATCCGGCGCGCGAGCGCACGGACGCGTTCTGACCGACCCCACTCGTCGACGTCGGAGCGCCCCGAATCTCTCTGGCCGGAGCGTGTCGGCTCCGGTCCCTGCGGCATCGGCTCCGGTGGGTGGAGGGGGACGAGGCCGGTCGGAGCTCGACTGCGTTGAACCGGTGCCCGCAGAGAGCTCACGAATGCAGCGTACCGACCTGCTGGAAGGGTTCACCCCCAGCCTGCGACGGCGGGACCGCTCGGCGTCAGGGCTGTCCGGCCGCGACTGCGTCAGGGCTGTCCGGCCGCGACTGCGTCAGGGCTGTCCGGCCGCGACCAGCCCGTAGGTGTAGAGCGCGTCGTACGACACGGTCGACCCGGTGTAGGGGGCCTGGATCACGGTCTGGCTGCCGTAGGGCCCGGAGCCCACGTACATGACGACGTGGTCCACGGTGCGTGTGCCGTCGAGGTTGTAGTAGAAGAGCAGATCCCCGGGCTGGAGGCTGGACAGGGGTACGTGCGGCACGGTCGCGTACTGCTCCTGGGACGTGCGTTGGATCCCGACGCCGGCCTGGCTCCAGGACCATTGCGTCAGTCCCGAGCAGTCGAACCCGACGCCGGGGGTCTCCCCTCCCCACACGTAGGGGACCCCGAGCTGGGACTCGGCTGCCGTCGCCGCGACCTGGCCGGCTGCGGAGACTGTGCTGCTGAACCCGACGGACGGACCGCCGGCGGCCGACGACGCCTGGTTCGCCGTCCGCTCTGCGGCGGCGCTTGTCCCGCCGAGCGCGCTCACCTCCTGGGCCGCCTGCTGCGCCGAGGCCGCCGCCTGCTCGGCCGCCGCCTGCTCGGCCGCGGCCTGCTCGTTCGCCGCCCGTACTGCCGCCGCCCGTACCGCCGCCTCCCGAACCGCTGCTGCCCGCGCGGCTGCCACCCGAACCGCCGCCGCCC